>NZ_CP126170.1:0-155000 GCF_033170385.1 Xanthomonas rydalmerensis
ATGGATGCTTGGCCCCGTTGCCTGGAACGTCTGGAAGCCGAATTTCCAGCCGAGGACGTTCACACTTGGTTGAAACCGCTGCAAGCCGAACAGCGCCATGACAACAGCATGGTGCTGTACGCCCCGAACGCCTTCATCGTCGAGCAGGTGCGCGAGCGCTACCTGCCGCGCATCCGCGAGCTGCTGACCTATTTCGCCGGCAGCGGCGAGGTGCTGTTGCAGGTCGGTTCGCGCCCGCGCGCGCCGGAACCGGCTGCCGCACCGCCCAGCGAGAGCGCGGCCGCACGCACGCCGGCACCTCCGTTGCTGGAGCCGTTCGCCGGCAACCTCGATTCGCACTACACCTTCGCCAACTTCGTCGAAGGGCGCAGCAACCAGCTCGGCCTGGCCGCGGCGGTGCAGGCCGCGCAGAAGCCCGGCGACCGCGCACACAACCCGCTGCTGCTGTACGGCGGCACCGGCCTGGGCAAGACCCACCTGATGTTCGCCGCCGGCAACGCCATGCGCGAGCAGAATCCGAATGCGCGGGTGATGTACCTGCGCTCGGAACAGTTCTTCAGCGCGATGATCCGCGCGCTGCAGGACAAGACCATGGACCAGTTCAAGCGCCAGTTCCAGCAGGTGGACGCGCTGCTGATCGACGACATCCAGTTCTTCGCCGGCAAGGACCGCACCCAGGAAGAGTTCTTCCACACCTTCAACGCGTTGTTCGATGGCCGCCAGCAGATCATCCTGACCTGCGACCGCTATCCGCGCGAGGTCGAAGGGCTGGAGCCGCGGCTGAAGTCGCGCCTGGCCTGGGGCCTGTCGGTGGCGATCGATCCGCCCGATTTCGAGACCCGCGCGGCGATCGTGCTGGCCAAGGCGCGCGAGCGCGGCGCGGAGATCCCCGACGACGTGGCGTTCCTGATCGCCAAGAAGATGCGCTCGAACGTGCGCGATCTGGAAGGCGCGCTCAACACGCTGGCGGCGCGCGCCAATTTCACTGGCCGCGCGATCACCACCGAGTTCGCCCAGGAGACCCTGCGCGACCTGCTGCGCGCGCAGCAGCAGGCGATCGGCATCCCCAACATCCAGAAGACCGTGGCCGACTACTACGGCCTGCAGATCAAGGATCTGCTGTCCAAGCGGCGCACGCGCTCGCTGGCGCGGCCGCGGCAGGTGGCGATGGCGCTGACCAAGGAACTGACCGAACACAGCCTGCCGGAGATCGGCGACGCGTTCGCCGGGCGCGACCACACCACCGTGCTGCACGCCTGCCGGCAGATCAAGCACCTGATGGAGACCGACGGCAAGTTGCGCGAGGACTGGGACAAGCTGATCCGCAAGCTCAGCGAGTGAGCCCAGGCGGGACTACCGGGGGGCCGCTTGATAAATCGGTGCATGACTTCGCGACAAATCCGGGAGAAACTGTGGATAAAGCGCGACGCGGCGGCGACGGCAAAACTATCCACAGGTTTCCCCACCAGTTCCGGGGCAGTAGTACACGGGATTGAGGGCGTGAAAAATCTTTTGTATTCAGTGGTTTGAGCTACATTTGCACCGAATTTCGCTCTACCATCACCACCAAGCTTTTGATTTATTCCACATCTTTTAAAGCATAGGGGCACGGAACCACATGCGTTTCACACTGCAGCGCGAAGCCTTCCTCAAGCCATTGGCGCAAGTCGTCAATGTGGTCGAACGCCGCCAGACCTTGCCGGTTCTGGCCAACTTCCTGGTGCAGGTGCACGGCGGGCAGCTGTCGCTGACCGGTACCGATCTGGAAGTGGAAATGGTCTCGCGCATTGCGGTCGACGATGCCCAGGACGGCGAAACCACGATTCCGGCGCGCAAGCTGTTCGAGATCGTCCGGGCGCTCCCCGACGGCAGCAAGGTCACCGTGTCCCAATCCGGCGACAAGATCACCGTGCAGGCCGGGCGTAGCCGCTTCACCCTGGCCACGTTGCCTGCCAACGACTTCCCGTCGGTCGACGAAGTGGAAGCCACCGAGCGGGTGGTGGTGCCGGAAGCGGCGTTGAAGGAACTGATCGAGCGCACCGCGTTCGCGATGGCGCAACAGGACGTGCGCTACTACCTCAACGGCCTGCTGTTCGACCTGCACAACCAGACCCTGCGCTGTGTGGCCACAGATGGCCATCGCCTGGCGCTGTGCGAGACCGAACTGGAGAACGCCGGCGGCGCCAAGCGCCAGATCATCGTGCCACGCAAGGGCGTGACCGAACTGCAGCGTCTACTGGAAGGCGGCGAGCGCGAAGTCGAACTGGAAGTCGGCCGCGCGCACGTACGGGTCAAGCGCGACGATGTCACCTTCACCTCCAAGCTGATCGACGGCCGCTTCCCCGATTACGAAGCGGTGATCCCGATCGGTGCCGACCGCGAGGTCAAGCTGGATCGCGAGATCCTGCGCGCGGCGCTGCAGCGTGCGGCGATCCTGTCCAACGAGAAGTACCGCGGCGTGCGCGTGGAAGTCTCGCCGGGCCAGCTGAAGATCAGCGCGCATAACCCGGAACAGGAAGAAGCGCAGGAAGAAGTCGAAGCCGACACCAAGGTCAGTGACCTGGCGATCGGCTTCAACGTGAACTACCTGCTCGATGCGCTGTCCGCGCTGCGCGAGGAGTTCGTGGTGATCCAGCTGCGCGACGCCAACTCGTCCGCGCTGGTGCGCGAAGCCAGCAGTGCCCGCTCGCGTCACGTGGTGATGCCGCTGCGTCTCTGACGTTTCGCTTCGTGTTCCACGTGGAACACGCGCGGAAAGCGACCCGGCCTTGTGCCGGGTTTTCTTTTTCTGTGGGCGGATGGGTCCGAGCGCCGAGGTCACATATCGACGCAACCTGACGCGCGGCCCCCTAACCGTGGCGGCACGTACGGAGGCGCTGCTACGCCTAGCTGCGCGAGCTTAGGACCAACTGCGCCGACATGGGAGATACGCTCCTTTGTCGGTCCGCCGGCAAACAGAGCGAATAGCGACATTTTCGCCTGCTCCAATTGCGCCCTGCTCGATCTCCCTTCCGCGGCTCGGCCGACAAGCCTCCGGCGCCAGCCCGAAGCATTCCGTCCATCGCACTGCGACCTGGTGCCCGGCGCACCGACTGCACAACGCCAGCCAGCCGTTTTGGGTATGCTGCCGCCCTCCCCCTGATCCCGATCTGCGTGCGCCCGGCGCGAGCGCTTTCGCCTCCATTCCCGCATGCACGTCTCCCGCCTCGACTTTCACCATCTGCGCAGGTTCGCGACGCTCGAGCTGGCGCCTGCGCCCGGGCTGAACCTGATCACCGGCGACAACGGCGCCGGCAAGACCACGGTTCTCGAGGCGATGCACCTGATGGCCTATGGGCGGAGCTTCCGCGGCCGGGTGCGCGACGGACTGGTCAGCCAAGGCCAGGAAGCGCTGGACGTCTTCGTCGAATGGCAGGAACAGTCGGGCGAGGCCGGTGCGACACGTCGGCGCCGCGCCGGATTGCGCCACAGTGGTCAGGAGTGGCGTGGCCGCCTCGACGGCCAGGACATCGCCCACCTCGGCACGTTGTGCGCGGCGCTGGCGGTGGTCACCTTCGAGCCGGGCAGCCATCTGCTGGTCAGCGGGGGGGGCGAGCCGCGGCGCCGCTTCGTCGATTGGGGCTTGTTCCACGTGGAACCTGACTTCCTGTCGCTGTGGCGGCGCTACGCGCGAGCGCTCAAGCAGCGCAACGCCCTGCTCAAGAGCGGCGGCAGCGGCGCGGCGCTCGATGCCTGGGACCACGAACTTGCCGAGTCGGGCGAGCCGCTGACCTCGCGACGCCAGGACTACTTGGACCGGCTGCTGCAGCGTCTGCTCGCCCTCGCCCCCGAGCTGGCACCGGCGCTGGGAATCGCACATCTGCAGTTCGCGCCCGGCTGGCGCCGTCAGGACGTCTCGCTTGCCGATGCCCTGCTGCTCAACCGCGAGCGCGACCGGCAGCTCGGCTACACCTCCGCCGGCCCGCACCGCGCCGACTGGAGCCTGAGCTTCGCCGAGATCCCCGGCCGTGACGCCCTCTCCCGCGGCCAGGCCAAGCTCACCGCCCTGGCCTGCCTGCTTGCGCAAGCCGAGGACTATGCCGAGCAACGTGGCGAATGGCCGGTGATCGCCCTGGACGATCTGGCCTCTGAACTGGACCGGCACCACCAGGGGCGTGTGCTGGAGCGTCTGCGGGCCGGACCCGCCCAGGTCTTCGTCACCGCCACCGAAACCCCGCAGGCGCTAGCCGATGCCGGCCTGCCGATTGCGCGGTTCCACGTGGAACATGGACAAATCCTGGTTCCCTCATAGGCCGCCATGGGGGCAGCCGCCCGGGCTGCTATAATTTCCGCCAATCCCCTATCCAGCGGCGCGAACCGGCCCCGGCCTGTCTTCGCCGCCTCGTGGAGCCTACGGCACCCGCATGACCGACGAACAGAACACCCCGCCCAGCAACGGCAACTACGACGCCAACAGCATCACCGCCCTGGAAGGCCTGGAGGCGGTCCGCAAGCGGCCCGGCATGTACATCGGCGACGTCCACGACGGCACCGGTCTGCATCACATGGTGTTCGAGGTCGTCGACAACTCGATCGACGAAGCCCTGGCCGGGCATGCCGACCATGTCGCGGTGACCATCCACGCCGACGGTTCGGTGTCGGTGTCCGACAATGGCCGCGGCATCCCGGTCGGCAAGCACGCGCAGATGAGCGCCAAGCTCGGGCGCGAGGTCTCCGCCGCCGAGGTGGTGATGACCGTCCTGCACGCCGGCGGCAAGTTCGACGACAACAGCTACAAGGTGTCCGGCGGCCTGCACGGCGTGGGCGTCAGCGTGGTCAATGCGCTGTCGGAGAAGCTGCTGCTGGACGTGTTCCAGGGTGGCTTCCACTACCAGCAGGAATTCAGCAACGGCGCGGCCGTGGCCCCGCTGGCGAAACTGGGCGAAACCAGCAAGCGCGGCACCACCGTGCGCTTCTGGCCCTCGGTGGTGGCCTTCCACAACAACGTGGAGTACCACTACGACATCCTGGCCCGGCGCCTGCGCGAGCTGTCCTTCCTCAATTCCGGGGTCAAGATCGTGCTCGCCGACGAGCGTGGCGAGGGCCGCCGCGACGATTTCCACTACGAGGGCGGCATCCGCAGTTTCGTCGAGCACCTGGCGCAGCTGAAGACCCCGCTGCACCCGAACGTGATCTCGGTCACCGGCGAGCACAACGGCATCACCGTGGACGTGGCGCTGCAGTGGACCGACTCCTACCAGGAGACGATGTACTGCTTCACCAACAACATCCCGCAGAAGGACGGCGGTACCCACCTGGCCGGCTTCCGCGGCGCGCTGACCCGCGTGCTCAACACCTACATCGAGCAGAACGGCATCGCCAAGCAGGCCAAGATCAACCTGACCGGCGACGACATGCGCGAAGGCATGATCGCGGTGCTGTCGGTGAAGGTGCCGGATCCGAGCTTCTCCAGCCAGACCAAGGAAAAGCTGGTCAGCTCCGACGTGCGCCCGGCGGTGGAAAACGCCTTCGGTGCGCGTCTGGAGGAGTTCCTGCAGGAGAACCCCAACGAGGCCAAGGCCATCGCCGGCAAGATCGTCGATGCCGCCCGCGCCCGCGAGGCCGCGCGCAAGGCAAGAGACCTCACCCGTCGCAAGGGCGCGTTGGACATCGCCGGCCTGCCGGGCAAGCTGGCCGACTGCCAGGAAAAGGACCCGGCGCTGTCGGAGCTGTTCATCGTCGAGGGCGACTCGGCGGGCGGCTCGGCCAAGCAGGGCCGCAACCGCAAGAACCAGGCGGTACTGCCGCTGCGCGGCAAGATCCTCAACGTCGAGCGCGCGCGCTTCGACCGCATGCTGTCCTCCGACCAGGTCGGCACGCTGATCACCGCCCTGGGCACCGGCATCGGCCGCGACGAGTACAACCCGGACAAGCTGCGCTACCACCGCATCATCATCATGACCGACGCCGACGTCGACGGCGCGCACATCCGCACCCTGCTGCTGACCTTCTTCTACCGGCAGATGCCGGAGCTGATCGAGCGCGGCTACGTCTACATCGGCCTGCCGCCGCTGTACCGGCTCAAGCAGGGCAAGCAGGAGCTGTACCTGAAGGACGACAACGCGCTCAACGCCTACCTGGCCAGCAGTGCGGTCGAAGGCGCGGCGCTGGTCCCGGCCAACAACGAGCCGCCGATCACCGGCGCGGCGCTGGAGAAGCTGCTGCTGCTGTTCGCCAGCGCCAACGAGGCGGTGGCGCGCAACGCGCACCGCTACGACCCGGCGCTGCTGACCGCGCTGATCGACCTGCCGCCGCTGGACGTGGCCCAGCTCGAGGCCGAGGGCGAGGCGCATCCGAGCCTGGACGCGCTGCAGGCGGTGCTCAACCGCGGCAGCCTGGGCTCGGCGCGCTACGCGCTGCACTTCGAACGCGGCAACGAGCAGAAGCCGGCGATGTTGAAGGTGATCCGTCGCCACATGGGCGAAGAACTCACCAGCTGGGTGCCGATGGCCGCCTTCGAGAGCGGCGAACTGCGGGCTCTGCGCGAGGTCGCGCTGGCCCTACATGGGCTGGTGCGCGAGGGCGCGCAGATCGTGCGCGGCAACAAGGCCCAGGCCATCAGCAGCTTCGCCCAGGCGCATGCCTGGCTGTTCGAAGAAGCCAAGAAGGGCCGCCAGATCCAGCGCTTCAAGGGCCTGGGCGAAATGAACGCCGAGCAGCTGTGGGAGACCACGGTGAACCCCGACACGCGCCGCCTGCTGCAGGTGCGCATCGAGGACGCGGTCGCCGCCGACCAGATCTTCAGCACCTTGATGGGCGATGTGGTCGAACCGCGCCGCGACTTCATCGAGGAAAACGCGCTGAAGGTCGCCAACCTCGACATCTGACCGCGGCGGTTCCCGCCCCTGGCCTGCGCCGGGGCGGGCGTCCCGTTGTGTCTTCCGCCCGCTTCCGCCCAGGATCGCGATGACCGCACCGCCGTTGCCCGTCCCCCCGCTGCCGTTGCCTTCCACGCCGCCGGCCCGCCCGCGCCGGCCGATCCTCGGTTTCTTCCTCGACGTGCTGCTGGCGGCGGTGGTGCTGCTGGCGGTGAGCGTGCTGTGCGGCCTGGTCTGGGGCGTGATCCGCGGCGCCCAGCTGGCCATGGAGTTGAAGGCGCAAGGCATCCCTGCCGATCGCCTGGCTGCGCTGGTCGCGCAGCAGGTCGGCCAGCCGGGCGCGCTGGCGCAGCTGTTGATCGCCCTGGTCAGCACCCTGTCCGCGGCGCTGCTGCTGTACTTCCTGCGGCGGCCGGCCAACGCCGCCGAGCGTCGCGCCTCGTGGCAGGCCGCGCGCCTCCCGTCGACCTGGGGCTGGGTGCTGCTGGTTGCGGCCGGGGTGTTCTTCGGCAGCGCGGTGATCTCCGCGCTGGCCGCGCAGATCGGCATCAAGCCGGTGCCGACCAACCTGCCGCTGATGCAGGAGGCGATGGCGCAGATGCCGTTGTTCCTGATCGTGTTCGCGGTGGTGATCGCTCCAGCCTACGAAGAACTGCTGTTCCGTCGCGTGCTGTTCGGGCGGCTGTGGGATGCCGGCCGGCCGCGGCTGGGCATGCTGCTCAGCGGCGCCGCCTTCGCCCTGGTGCACGAGGTGCCGGGGACCACCGGCAACAGCCTGGCCGCAACCGCACAGCTGTGGCTGGTCTATGGCGGCATGGGCGCGGCGTTCGCCTGGCTGTACAAGCGCACCGGCACCTTGTGGGCGCCGATCGCCGCGCACGGGCTCAACAACGCCCTCGCGGTCGCCGGCCTCTATTGGTTTGGCGCAACCTGAAGGTTTGTTTGACGAAATGTTAAGACACGGGCCCCCACACTGCGACGCGTGTTAGGAGGGGGGACCGTATGAAGCAAGTGGTACTTGGCGCGTCGCTTGCGATGCTGCTGGCAGCGTGTGCGACGACGACATCGCCAACCGGGCGGACCCAGGTCGTGGGCGGCATCTCGCAACAACAACTCGACCAGATGGGCGCGCAGGCGTTCGCCGAAGCCAAGGCCAAGGAACAGCTGGACACCGATCCCAAGCGCAACGCCTACGTGCGCTGCGTGGTCAACACGCTGGTCGCGCAGTTGCCCGCCGAATGGCGTGGCACCGGCTGGGAAACCGCGCTGTTCAACGACAAGGAACCCAACGCGTTCGCCCTGCCCGGCGGCAAGGTCGGGGTCAACAGCGGCATCTTCAGCGTGGCCAAGAACCAGGACCAGCTCGCCGCCGTGCTCGGCCACGAGATCGGCCACGTCATCTCGCGCCACCACGAAGAACGCATCACCCGCCAGCTCGGCGCGCAGGCGGGCCTGAGCGTGATCGGCGCACTGGCCGGCGCGCGCTACGGCCAGGGCGCGGCCGACACCGTCGGCCAGGTCGGCGGCATGACGGCACAGACGCTGTTCCTGCTGCCGGGCTCGCGCCAGCAGGAAACCGAGGCGGACATCGTCGGCCAGCGCCTGATGGCGCAGGCCGGGTTCGACCCGGCGCAAGCGGTGGATCTGTGGAAGAACATGATGGCCGCCGGCGGCGATCGTCCGCCGCAATGGCTCTCCACCCACCCCGATCCCAGTGCACGCATCGGCGAACTGCAGCGCGACGTCGCCGCGCTCGAGCCGGTGTATGCGCAGGCGCGCAGCGCCGGCAGGACGCCCAAGTGCGGCTGAGTCGGTCGTCGTCCCCGCGCCTGTCACGGAAAACGCATCTAAAAACGTTTTCACGGCGTACAGGTTTCTGATAGGTTTGCTGGCTCGGCCGAGGAATGGCCGCTCCGTCTTCCGTGCCGCTCCGGGCGGTTTCCACCGAGGTGACCCATGAAATTCCGCATCCGCAAGCAAGCGTTGTTGTCCCTGGTGATCGCAGGTGCCCTCGGTGGCGCGGTGGTGACCGATGCCGCAGCGCAGAGCGATCGCTCCGACCACCGCTCCTCGCGCAACGCGAAGACCGAGAAGGCGACGGTGCTGTTCCCCAACGCCGAGCGCAAGGAGCCCAACGGCAAGCCGTCGTCCAAGCTCGGCAGCAAGCTGCAGAAGCTAATCGACACCTACAACAAGGGCGAGGACTACGCATCGGTGCGCACCCAGGCCGATGAGATCCTGGCCAACAGCGGCGCCAACGAGTACGACAAGTCGCTGGCCGCGCAGCTGGCCGCGCAGGCCGCCTACAACCTCGACGACAGCAAGGCCGCGCAGGCGTACCTGAAGCAGGCGATCCAGTTCAACGGCCTGGACAACAACGGCCACTTCCAGTCGATGCTGATGCTGGCGCAGTTGCAGCTGCAGGACGACCAGACCGCCGAAGGCCTGGCCTCGCTGGACAAGTTCCTCGCCGAGTCCAAGTCGACCCGTCCGGAGGACCTGATCCTCAAGGGCCAGGCCCTGTACCAGGCGCAGCGCTACCAGGAAGCGATCCCCGTGCTGAAGCAGGCGATCGCCGCCTCGCCGGAGCCGAAGGACAGCTGGAACCAGCTGCTGATGGCGTCCTACGCCGAAGCCGGCCAGACCGGTGAGGCGGTCAAGGCCGCCGAGGCGCTGGCCGCCAAGTCGCCCAACGACAAGAAGACCCAGCTCAACCTGGCCAGCATGTACATGCAGGCCGACCAGATGGACAAGGCCGCAGCGGTGATGGACAAGCTGCGTGCCGCCGGTCAGCTGACCGACGAGAAGGAATACAAGCAGCTGTACTCGATCTACGCCAACACCGAGGGCCACGAAAAGGACGTCATCGGGGTCATCAACGAAGGCATGCAGAAGGGCATTCTGAAGCCGGACTACCAGACCTACCTCGCCCTGGCGCAGTCGTACTACTACACCGACCAGCTGCCGCAGGCGATCGAGAACTGGCAGAAGGCCGCGCCGCTGTCCAAGGACGGCGAAACCTATCTGAACCTGGCCAAGGTGCTGCATTCGGAAGGCCGCATTGCCGAAGCCAAGCAGGCCGCGCAGCAGGCACTGGCCAAGGGCGTCAAAAAGCCGGAAGACGCCAAGAAGATCATCAACCTGAAGTAGCACGCAAAAAAAGCCCCCGACGACCAGTGCTGAAAGTAGTGCAGGTAACAGGGATTGGTATAAGCTTGGAGGTTCCTGCGGTGTCATCCCCGCGTGAACTTGGGTTCCGCTCCACAGCGAAATCCGCCCCCCATTAATCGAGTCATTGGCGCATGACGGAACAACTGGTCATCCATCGGCATTACGACAAAGATGACGCCTCCGGCCTCAGCTGGCCGCGCATCATCGGTATTGCCTTCGTAATCGCGCTGCACCTTGCAGCGCTGATGTTGCTGCTGATTCCAGCCGTTGCGCCCAAGGCAGTGGCGGAGAAGGAACGCAACATCATGGTCACCCTGGTGGCCGCACCGCCGCCGCCTCCCCCGCCGCCGCCGCCGCCGCCGAAGCCGCCGGAAACGCCGCCGCCGCCGGTGAAGAACCTGGCGCCGCCGAAGCCGACCCCGCTGCCGCCGCCGCCGGAAGCCCCGGTGATCGACGTGCCGGAACCGCGTCCGAACGACGTGGCCACCCCGCCGTCGCCGCCCGCGCCGCCGTCGCAGCCGACCGACATCGGCGCCAGCGTCGATATCTCGTCGAAGAACATGAATCCGCCGAAGTATCCGCCGGCTGCATTCCGCTCGGGTGCGCAGGGCGAGGTGATCCTGATCATCGATGTCGATGCGAATGGTAACGTGACGAACGTTGCCGTCGAAAAATCCAGCCGCAACCGCGACCTGGACCGCGCCGCCATGGAAGCAGCGCGCAAGTGGCGGTTCAACGCCGCTACGGCCAATGGACAGAAGACCGCCGGCCGCGTCCGCGTCCCGGTCAACTTCGCGCTGAACTGATACAAAGGCACGTGGGCCTGCGCACCGCAGGTCCACCCGCCCTGTCTACTCTTTGCACCACCCTCATCACCACCACACACAACAAAGGTACGCGTCATGCTGCAGGAAATTTTCATTGCCGCCGCTGCGGGGGGCAACAACGCGTCGAACGCCCTGTCGCAGATGGGCTTCGAGCACCTCATCACCGAAATGACCTCCAAGCCGGGTGACTTCGCCGTCTCCTGGGTGGTGCTCATCACCCTCATCATCATGTCGGCCTCGTCCTGGTACTGGACGATCATCAACATCTTCCGCGCCACCCGCCTGAAGAGCCAGGCCGACCGCGTCACCAGCCTGTTCTGGGACACCCCGAACGCGCAGGACGCCATCCGTGCGATGGAAGAGCAGCCGGCTTCCGAGCCGTTCTCCAAGATCGCCCTGGACGCTGCGCAGGCCGCCGCGCACCACCAGCGCGCCGAAGCCGGTGCCGGCAATGGCCTGGGCGAGACCCTGAGCCGTTCGGAGTTCGTCGACCGCGCTCTGCGCCAGGCCGTGACCCGCGAAAGCACCAAGCTGCAGTCGGGCATGACCCTGCTGGCGACCGTCGGTGCGACCGCGCCGTTCGTCGGTCTGCTGGGTACCGTGTGGGGCATCTACGGCGCGCTGATCAAGATCGGTGCCACCGGCTCCGCCTCGATCGACGCCGTGGCCGGCCCGGTCGGTGAAGCGCTGATCATGACCGCGATCGGTCTGTTCGTCGCGATCCCGGCCGTGTTCGCCTTCAACTTCTTCAGCAAGGTCAACAGCTCGGTGATCGCCAAGTTCGACACCTTCGCTCACGACCTGCACGACTTCTTCGCCACCGGCTCGCGCGTTCGCTGATCCCGGCTAAGTCGTCCACGCAACGTTAACGGAGCCCGTTATGGCTTTCAGTAGTGGTAACAGCGGCGGCCCCATGGCCGACATCAACGTCACGCCCCTCGTGGACGTGATGCTGGTGCTGCTGATCATCTTCATCATCACGGCACCGCTGATGTCCCACAAGGTCAAGGTGGAACTGCCCCAAGCCAACTTGAAGCAGGATCCGGACAAGGACGACAAGCGTTCGAATCCGATCACGCTGGCGGTCAAGGAAGACGGGTCGCTGTACTGGAACGATGAGCCGATCTCCAAGGAAGCTTTGGAGTCGCGCTTCTCGACCGCCGCACAGCAGACCCCGCAGCCGCCGCTCAACCTGCGTGGCGACCGCACCACCAAGATGCGCACGATCAACGAGATCACCAAGATCGCGCAGAGTCAGGGCATGCTGGACGTCGGTTTCGTTGCGACCAAAGAGAAGGGGAACTGAGCCATGGCGTTCAGCTCAGGAGGCGGCCGTGGTCCCATGGCCGACATCAACGTCACGCCGCTGGTCGACGTGATGCTGGTGCTGTTGATCATCTTCATCGTGACCGCGCCGATCATGACCTACCCGATCGACGTGGATCTGCCGCAGCGGGTCATCAACCCGCCGCCGCAGTTGCGCGATCCGCCGCCGCCGATCGATCTGCGGATCGATGCGTCGAACCAGGTGTTCTGGAACAACAGCCCGGTGGCAGTGACTGCGCTCCCGCAGATGATGGAAAACGAAGTCCAGCGCGATCCGACCAACCAGCCGGAACTGCGCATCGATGCCAATCCGGATTCCGAGTACGAAGTGATGGCCAAGGTGCTGGCCGCCGCCAAGAACTCGGACATGAAGAAGATCGGCTTCGTGCAGCAATAAGCTTCACCGCAATTCGCTTCACCGCAACACCTCAGTCATGACGCGACTGCAAACGCCACCGGCAACGGTGGCGTTTTTTTATGCGCGTCGATTGCCTGCTGCGTGCTGCCCTACTCGCTCCGACGATGTCGGCCTGCGCTCCAGCGCGTGGCACACGGAATCTGCGCCCGAGCGACCGGATTGGTTCGCCGTCCGCAGCGAGGCCACGCCGCTGTCGCCCTCCCTCGCACACCGCTGCGTCGCGGGTGTAGGCTGGGTCCGCGACACCACACCCACAGGAGGCTGGCCATGGCGTTCAGTGCTGCAGGGAATCGGGGACCGCTGGCGGAGATCAATGTCACCCCGCTGGTCGATGTGATGCTGGTGCTGTTGATCATCTTCATCGTCACCGCGCCGATGCTGACGCGCACGATCACCATGGACCTGCCGCAACGAACGTCGGCGCCGTCCACGCCTTTGCCGCCGCCCGACCCGATCCAGTTGCGCCTGGATGCCAGCGGCCAGCTGTTCTGGAACGCCGCGCCGCTGCCCTTGCGCGATCTGCAGCCGCGCCTGCAGGAGGCGATGGCGCAGGCGGCCGGCAACCCGCCCGAGTTGCGCATCGACGCCAGCCCGGATGCGGAGTACGCGGCGATGGCCAAGGTACTTGCGGCGGCGAAGAACGCCGACGTGCAACGGATCGGTTTCGTCCAGGCGCACTAGTCGGCGCGGCTGTAGCGCGCGTCAGCAGCGATGCTGGCGCGGGTGAGGTTCTGTGCTTGTCGGACTCCAGCCCGGTGGCGTGCCGAGCCTGGTTTCACGCGCATCGCGGACGTTGTGCGGCGGTCGCCGCATGCGGCTGCGCTAAGGGCAGCGCAGCTCGGGTCTAGCGGCTACCGGTTCGCGTCCAGAACCGCCAGATAGGCCTTCACCGTCGCATCGAGCCCGGCGTACAGCGCCTCGCCGATCAGCGCGTGGCCGATCGACACTTCCAGCACCTGCGGCACGTGCGCCAGGAACGCGCCGAGGTTGGCCTGGGCCAGATCGTGGCCGGCGTTGACGCCCAACCCGGCGGCCTGAGCGCGGCGTGCGGTGGCCGCGAAGGGCGCCGCCGCGGCGCTGTCGCCCTCGTCCCACGCGGCGGCATAGGGGCCGGTGTAGAGCTCGATGCGGTCGGCGCCCAGTTCGGCCGCCACCGCCAGGTCGGGGTTTTCTGCATCGACGAAGAGACTGACGCGGCAGCCCAGCGCCTTCAGTTCGGCAATCAGAGGGCGCAGCCGCGCACTGTCGCGGCCGAAGTCGAAGCCATGATCGGAGGTGAGCTGTCCGTCGCCGTCGGGCACCAGGGTCGCCTGCGCCGGACGCGTCTGCGCGCACAGGGCGATCAGCCCCGGATAGCCGGGCCGCGGCGGAGCGAACGGATTGCCCTCGATGTTGAATTCGACGCCGCGCTCGCGGGTCAGCGCGGCCAGCGCCAGCACATCCTCGGCATGGATGTGGCGCCGATCCGGGCGCGGGTGCACGGTGATGCCGTGCGCACCGGCATCCAGGCACGTACGCGCGGCCTCGAGCACGCTGGGCAGATCGCCGCCGCGCGAATTGCGCAGCACCGCGATCTTGTTGACGTTGACGCTGAGCTTGGTCATCGCCGGCGTGCCGCTTACGGCGCTGCGGCGTCGTCGCTGGCGGCGGCCGCGGCGCGGCGCGCCTCGGCCTGCTCGCGCAGCCGGCGCAGTTCGGCCGGATCGATCATCGGCATCGCGTCGCGCTGGCTGGCGTCGCCGATCTTGGCCACGTACCAGCCGCGTGCCCAGGCCAGCAGGAAGGCCAGGGCGGCCAGCAGGCTTACCACCAGCAACCACATGTGCGGCGTCGTGAACGCCAGAACGAAAGCACCCAGCGCGAGCGGCAGAAAGAGCCAGTACATGACGATCTCCCCAAGGATGGCGCAGTGTAGCGCCGCCGGGCGTGCCGGTTCCACGTGGTGCACGGCCGGCGCGCCACGGTCCGGGCGCGGGGGCACCACGATGGTCGCGGCTACAACAGCGGCGAGGTCAGCCGCGCTACCGCCTCCGGCAACCGGTAGCGCCACAGCGAGCGCTTGCGGTCGTCGCGCACGCGCACCGCGTCGGCCATCTCGCCTTCCAGCAGTTCGGCCAGCTGCCGGGTCAGGCCGCGGTCGCGGAACAGCGTGGCGACCTCGAAGTTGAGCCGGAAACTGCGGTTGTCGAAGTTGGCGCTGCCGACCAGGCACAGGTCCTCGTCGGTGATCAGCGCCTTGGTGTGCAGCATGCGCGGGCCGTACTCGTAGATCCGCACGCCGGCCTGCAGCAGTTCGTCGAAGTACGAACGCGCGGCCAGCGTCACCAGCCGCGAGTCGCTGCGCTTTGGCACCAGCAGGCGCACGTCCAGCCCGCCCAGCGCCGCCGAGGTCAGCGCCATGCGCGCGGCCTCGCCCGGCACGAAATACGGCGTGACCAGCCACACCCGCCGTTGCGCCTCGTAGATCGATGCGACCTGCAGGCGATGGATGCTCTCCCACGACGAGTCCGGCCCCGACACCAGCACCTGCGCCTGGATGGGGCCGGCGTCGCGGCTGGGCATGTCGTTGGGCCAGATCCGCGCCATGTCGAAGGCGTCGCGGCCCTGCCGGGTGGCGTACAGCCAGTCCTCCACGAACACCAGTTGCAGGCTGCGCACCACGTGGCCCTCGCAGCGGACGTGCAGGTCGCGGTAGGCGTCTGCGCGCAACGCCTCGTTCTCCTCGTCGGTGACGTTGATGCCGCCGGTGAAGGCGACGCGCCCGTCGATCACCACGATCTTGCGGTGGGTGCGCAGGTTGACCCAGGGCCGCTTGAACTTGAACGGCCGCAGCAACTGGGTGGGATGGAACCAGGCCACCTCGGCGCCGGCCTCCAGCAGCGGCCGCAGGAAGCGCTTGCGCACCTGCGAGGAGCCGACCGCATCCAGCAGCAGGCGCACCCGCACGCCGGCACGGGCGCGCTCGACCAGCGCATCGCGGATGCGCGTGCCGGTGCGGTCGGGGTTGAAGATGTAGTACTCCAGGTGCACGTGGTGCTGCGCCGTGCCGATGTCGCGCACGATCGCCTCGTAGGTGGCCGCGCCGTCGACCAGCCATTGCACCGCGGTGGCCGAGCTCGGCGCCAGGCCGGTGGTGGCCTGGGCGATCTTGGCCAGCTCGGTGCAGTCGGCGTCCGGCGGACACACGCTGCTGTAGTGCTCCATGCCCGAACGCGAGCGGCCGCGGCGCAGGCGCTGCCGCTTCACCTTCTGCGGGCCCAGCAGGTAGTAGATGACGAAGCCCAGGTAGGGCAAGGCGGCCAGCGACAGCACCCAGCTCAGCGTCGCCGCCGGCTCGCGCTTCTGCAGCACGATCCAGCCGCTCAGCCACAGGATGTACAGCAGGTAGGCGGCGGTGACGTAGGCGCCGATGTGCGGGATGCCGGTCAGCCGGTCCCAGGTGTTCTGCAGAGTCGCGATCACGAGCATCGGCGGATTCTAGAGGGTGCGGTGGCCGTTGCGGCGATGGCGATGCCGGTGCGGGTCTTCGGCGACCGACCAGATCGCGCGCGGTTGCTGTCGGGCTTGCTGGTGGCGACCCGTTCTGCGAACCGGCGCGGCACTTCATGGTGTATGCCACGTGTTCGCGGCAGCCGCGTGACGCCTGTCGTATCGCGTTCGCGAGCGACGGGTTCCGCTCCGGCGAACGGCGACATCGTCGCGACCGGTCGGCATGGAGCGTCGATCGGCTGCGTTGCCGTCGCGCTCGATGCCTGCACGAGCCGCGCATGTGGCCATACGGCAGGCATCGGTCTGAAAGATTCAGCGCACCGGCGCGCGCCGTCGCATCCGCCGAGACGGCCGGCGCGTAGCCTATGCCGATGAGCACTGCCATCAAGGGCCGCGGCGCCGGCAGCCACCTGCCTGGCCGCTTCGAACGGACCGTCAGCCAGGCCGAGGACGACGGCTGGCACCCCGACGACAGCGAGGAGTTCGCCGAACCGCGCCTGCGCACCCAGGTGAGCGAGGAGACCGCGCGCAGCATCATCAGCCGCAACCAGTCGCCAGACGTGGGGTTCGCGCAGTCGGTGAACCCGTACCGCGGTTGCGAGCACGGCTGCAGCTACTGCTTCGCCCGCCCCAGCCACGCCTATCTGAACCTGTCGCCGGGGCTGGATTTCGAGACGCGGCTGTTCGCCAAGACCAATGCCCCGGAGCTGCTGCGCCGCGAGCTGGCCAAGCCCGGCTACGTGCCCAGCCCGATCGCACTGGGCATCAACACCGACGCCTACCAGCCGATCGAGCGCAAGCTGCAACTGACCCGGCGCCTGATCGAGGTCTTCGCCGAGACCCGCCACCCGTTCTCGCTGATCACCAAGAACGCGCTGGTCGAGCGCGACCTGGATCTGCTGGCGCCGCTGGCCCGCGATAACCTGGTCAGCGTGCACTTCTCGGTGACGTCGCTGGATCCGCGGCTGTCGGCCAAGCTCGAGCCGCGCGCCTCGGCGCCGCACGCACGGCTGCGGGCGATGCGGGCCCTGCACGAGGCCGGCGTGCCGGTCGGGGTGATGGTGGCGCCGGTGATCCCGTGGATCAACGACCATGCCCTGGAAGCGGTGCTGGAGGCGGCCCGCGACGCCGGCGCCGAGTCCGCCGGCTACGTGCTGCTGCGCCTGCCGCACGAGGTGGCGCCGCTGTTCCGCGACTGGCTGCAGGCGCACCATCCCGACCGCGCCGCGCATGTGATGAGCACGGTGCAGCAACTGCGCGGCGGCAAGGACTACGACAGCACCTTCGGCAAGCGCATGCGCGGCGAAGGGGTCTATGCCGACCTGCTGGCGCGGCGCTTCGCGCTGGCGCACAAACGGCTGGGCTATGCCGAATCCCCGCGCCGCCGCCTGGATTGCAGCCACTTCGTCAAACCGCTGCCGCCACGACCGCCGTCGCCGCAGGGCGAGTTGTTTTGAGCGGGGATTGGGGATTCGGGATTGGGGATTCGTAAAAGCTGCTTTCTTGGCAGCTGGATTGCAGTGGCTGCGTCAGGCCGCCGCGCCGCGCCGCTCTTGCGAATCCCCATTCCCGAATCCCCAATCCCTGCTTTTGACGAATCCCCAATCCCGAATCCCTACTCCCGGCCGTAAAGCGCCTGCGCCGACTGGAACAGAATCCAGCTGGTGGCGATGAACTTGTCGCCGCGCTGCGGGCGGTTGCCGCGGTGGGTGTGGGTGAAGGCGGTGGGGGCGATCAGCAGGCTGCCCGCACGCGGGGCGATCTTGCGGCGCTGGAACAGGAATTCGGTCTCGCCCTCTTCGAAATCGTCGTTGAGGTACAGGGTCCACAGCAGGTGTCGGTGCAGGGTCTCGGCGCTCGGATCGCGCGGATACAGTTCGCAGTGCCAGTACGGATAGCCGCCCTCGCCCGCCTCGTACCACTGCAGGTTGATCGCGCCCGGACGCAGGCAGGTACGGGCCAGGTTGGACAGCGCGGCATCGTCGAGCAGGGCGAAGTCGTCGGCACCGAGCCGGTGCGGCTGGCCATCGGCGCCCGGCACTTGCAGCATCAGCGGCGAGATCAGGGTCTGCGGGTACTTGCGCAGATAGCCGAGCAGCCCGCCGAAGACGGCCTGCTGCAGCCGCTGTTCCACGTCGCGCCATGGTTCCAGGCCGCTGATGCGCAGGTCGCGGCTGCGCTTGAGCTCGGGGAACACGCCGCTGCCGACCTCGCCGGGCCGCAACTGGGTGCTGCCGCGCAGGCGGCGCAGGATGGCGGCGCAGTCCTCGCGGGACATGGCGCCCTCGAACACTTCGATGAAATCGGGATGCGTGTCGGACATCGCGCGACCTTACCAGCGATCTGCCGGCGCCGCAGCTATGGCGGACGCCCGTGCGCATGTTGCCGGCAGAGGGCGGTTTGCCATGCCCGGCCGCGCCGAGGTCCGCCCCAGCGGACGTCGGCCCGCAGTGGCGCACCTCGCCCCGCGAACGCCACTGCCGGGTTCAGCGGATGTCGGCCGCCGCTCCCGCGAAGATCGTCAGGTGTGGGGCCAACTCGGTGAACAGCAAATAGTCCCAATGCATGTACAGGAATTCGGTGCCGTCCGGGAGCCGTCGAAGTCCGAAGCGTCTATCCGAACCGTCGACCAGACGACCCCAGCCGAGCAACTTTTCCGCCTGCAGGATCAGGTGTTCGGTGGTGATCGCGGCGACGCTGCAGACGCGACCGCCGCGCTCATCCAGAAAAGCCTGCACCGTGAGGTGCGGATAGCTCAGGCCAAGCTCAGGATGCCTGATCGCCGCCAGGCGCTTTTCGTATTCGGTCTCGGCACCGCTCGGCTTGCGGTAGCGGATGGAAAAGGTCCTGCGGTCCTGACCCCATTGGACTCGGCTTGCGATGCTGCGCATGCCGATGCGGTTACCCACGACCTGCCATGCGTCGATCCCGGCCAAGGTGTCCAGATCGCGCGCGAGCGCGGTGTCCACGTTTGCCTCGACCAGATGCAGTTCGCCCCCTCCGATACGTGGGTGCGAGGCGATGTGCGGCCAGACCCGAGTCTGAAAATCCAGCGCACTTTGGGAAAGATTATGCTGGAACTCCGACGGAACTTGCATCTCCGCACTCCCGTGCGTTCAACGACCTCGCATGATGCTAAGCGCCAGTCGCGCGTCCGACCGGCCGTGGCGAGGATCTGTCTACTGCGATCCTGCTGAAGAGCGCTTGCCGATGCTACCGCGATGCAGGATGCAGAGAGGTCCGCTTGCCGGGTGTGGGGTTCCGCTAGGGTTCCTTCGACTGCGCAGGATTACCGCGGATCGCAATGCCCAGCAGCGCCAGCCACACCGTCAATGCCAGCAGAGTCGGCAGCTCGAAGCGGCTGGAGTTGTACAGGGTGAAGCTCCTGGCGGCGAAGAACAGCAGTGTCCACAGCGCCAGGTTGACCAGCACAATCCGCCGCCGCCAGCGATGGCGGGTGAACAGCGCGATGACGGTGGGCATCAGCGCGACCGGTGCGGTGGCGAAGAAGAACAGCACGACAAGGGTCTGATTCATGGTTTCCTCCCGCCCGGGACGACCGGGTGCACGGGCGACGACCGTCGGCGGCCATCGCCCTCGGCGCACGCGGCCGGACAGCCGCTACCCTACCGCAGTCAGGACGCCACGCACCGGCCGCTGCGCCGGCGGCGGTGACATGCTTCCGATACGACCTGCGGACCGCCTCGGGCACGGCTGGTCAGACGCGAACCGGCGTCCGCACCCAAGTCGCGGGTCAGTACGAAAGATCGACGTACTGAACCCGCTTGGCACCGAACGCACTGCAGCCTTCGCTGGTGGCGTAGTGCAGGACGACCGGAGTCCGCGTACTCGCCGCGGCGAGGATGGCTGAATACTTTTCCTTCGCGATCGAGTCCACCGAAAAATCGATGACCCATCGTCCATCCGAGTTCGCAAGACACTCGTTGTTGGTCGGTTGGTTTTCCAACCAGATCGATGCGTAATTGCCTTCGACCACGAACCGGATGATTTTCCCTTGTTGCGCGGTGTCGGCAAGCGCGTTTCCGCAGACAAGCAGCAACAGCATTCCGAGTACGACTTTCATTGCGTTTCCCCCTGAGTTGAAAACCGTTGCGTCCACCCATTACCGATGCGGCATCGGCG
The DNA here is from genome assembly GCF_033170385.1 of Xanthomonas rydalmerensis. Lineage (NCBI taxonomy): Bacteria > Pseudomonadati > Pseudomonadota > Gammaproteobacteria > Lysobacterales > Lysobacteraceae > Xanthomonas > Xanthomonas rydalmerensis. The sequence goes on from NZ_CP126170.1 coordinate 20,232, forward strand.
ATGGGACATCCTGCGATGAAACACAGCCATCGGCACGCCCGCGTCGGCACCAGGCCAACGCGGGCGATACGAACAATAAAGATCCCCGCTTGCATCGCGGCGCCTGCAAAAACACCCCTGTGCAGACAACCTGTTACATACGTTGAGCCGCTTCGCCTGCGACTATACGACGTCGTCGATCGCAACCGCTATCGGCGGACTACCACCGGGCAGTCCGCTCGCATGGCGAAAGCTCACTGAGGACGTGCGTCGTGCTCCAGGTGATACCGCACCGCCTCGGCCACTTCGTTCTTGGAGCCCAGGAACACCGGCACGCGCTGGTGCAACTGCTCCGGCTGCAGGCCGAGGATGCGCGCGCGGCCGGTGCTGGCGGCGCCGCCGGCCTGCTCCACCAGCATGCCCATCGGGTTGGCTTCGTACATCAGCCGCAGCTTGCCGGCCTTGCCCGGGTCCTTCTTGTCCCACGGGTAGATGAAGATGCCGCCGCGAGTGAGGATGCGATGCACGTCGGCGACCATGCTGGCGATCCAGCGCATGTTGAAGTTCTTGCCGCGCACGCCTTCGCTGCCGGCCAGCAGGTCGGCCACGTACTGCTGCATCGGCGCTTCCCAATGGCGCTGGTTGGACATGTTGATCGCGAACTCGGCGGTGTCCTCGGGGATGCGCATGTCGGCCTGGGTCAGCAGGAAGCTGCCCTCCTCGCGCTCCAGGGTGAAGGCGTGGGTGCCGTGGCCCAGGGTCAGCACCAGCATCGTGCTGGGGCCGTAGATGCAGTAGCCGGCGGCGACCTGCGCGGTGCCCGGCTGCAGGAAATGCTCGTCGCCGGGCTTGTCGGTGCCCGGCGGTGCGCGCAGCACCGAGAAGATGGTGCCGACCGAGACGTTGACGTCGATGTTGGAGCTGCCGTCCAGCGGATCGAACAGCAGCAGGAAATCGCCGCTGGGGTACTTGTCGGGCACCGGCTGGCAGTGGTCCATCTCTTCCGAGGCGCAGGCGGCGAGGTGGCCGCCCCAGGCGTTGGCTTCAAGCAGGATGTCGTTGCTGAGCACGTCCAGCTTCTTCTGCGCCTCGCCCTGCACGTTGCCGGTGCCGGCGTCGCCGAGCACGCCGCCGAGGGCGCCCTTGCTGACCGCGATGGAGATGCGCTTGCAGGCGCGGGACACGATCGTGATGAGCTGGCGCAGCTCCGGACCGATGCGGCCGGCGTGCTGTTCTTCGATCAGGAAGCGGGTCAGCGAGGTTCGCGACATGGGCGCAGGCAGCCTTTCGTTGAGGAAGGCGCCTATTGTCGCGGCTGTTGCATGAGATTTCGATCAGCGCGCGAGCGATGGCATGCAATGGCGTCGCAACGCCATGGCCGATGGGAGATTGGCGTGTCCGGAGGACGGCATGCGTGGGGGGCTGAAGCCCCTCCCACAGCAGGTGCGCAAGCGCAGGCACAAAAAACCGGAAGCGCAGGCGCTTCCGGTTTCGTGTTGCGATGCTTCCGCGCGCGATCAGCCCTTGTGCACGGTCGCCACGGCCTGGGTCACGTAGTCCAGGTTCTTCTGGCTCAGCGCAGCCACGCAGATGCGGCCGGTGCCGACCGCGTAGATGCCGAACTCCTCGCGCAGCCGGTCCACCTGCGCCTTGCTCAGGCCCGAGTACGAGAACATGCCGGCCTGCTGCTGGATGAAGCCGAACTCCGGCGCGCCCAGGGCGGCCAGCTTCTGCACCATGCCGGCGCGCAGGGCGTGGATGCGCTCGCGCATCTCGGTCAGTTCCTGCTCCCACATCGTGCGCAGTTCGGGGCTGTTGAGCACTCCGGCGACCAGCGCGGCGCCGTGCGTGGACGGGCTGGAGTAGATGGTGCGGATGATGCGCTTGACCTGCGACTGCACCGCCTTGCTCTCGGCGGCGTTGGCCGAGACCACCGACAGCGCGCCGACGCGCTCGCCGTACAGCGAGAACGACTTGGAGTAGGAACTGGCGACCACGTAGCTGTCGATGCCGACCTCGGCCAACAGGCGCACCGCGTAGGCGTCGGCGTCGATGCCCTTGTCGAAGCCCTGGTAGGCGATGTCCACGAACGGGAACAGGTTGCGTTCCTTCAGCAGCTCGGCCACGGTGCGCCACTGCGCCTGGCTCAGGTCGGCGCCGGTGGGGTTGTGGCAGCAGGCGTGCAGCAGCACCACGCTGCCGGGCGCGAGCTGGCGCAGGTCGGCGAGCATGCCGTCGAAGTTCAGGCCGTGGCTGGCCGGATCGAAGTAGGTGTACTCGACCACGTCGAAGCCGGCGGCGGTGAACACCGCGCGGTGGTTCTCCCAGCTCGGGTTGCTGATGGCGATGGTCGAGGTGGACAGCAGCTTCTTCAGCAGGTCCGCGCCCACGCGCAGCGCACCGCTGCCGCCGACGGTCTGCGAGGTGGCGACGCGGCCGGCGGCCAGCAGCGGCGACTCGGCGCCGAACAGCAGTTTCTGCGTGGCCAGGTCGTAGGCGGGCAGGCCGTCGATCGGCAGGTAGCCGCGCGGCTTGGCGTCCTGTGCCAGCTGCTGCTCGATCTGCTGCACGGCGCGCAGCAGCGGGATGCGGCCGTTTTCGTCGTAGTAGATGCCCACGCCCAGGTTGACCTTGGTCGGGCGGGAGTCGGCGTTGTAGGCCTCGGTCAGGCCCAGGATCGGGTCGCCTGGGACCTGTTCCACGTTTGCAAAGAAGGACACGGCGGTACTCGTTCGGTGGCGGAGGTGGGGGCCGGGGGGACCGGAGCCGGCGCGGTCAAACACCTCATCCTAACAAACGCTGCCGCGCTTGGCCGGGTGCGGCCCGGCGGCACATGGGCGATGATGGCGCATGTCCGTTCCCCTGCCCTCTGCCCTGCTCTGCGGGGCCTGCGCCTTGGCGTTGTCCTCCCTTGCCCACGCCGCTCCCGGCGAGGATCCCGCCACCACCCTGCCCGCGTTGCAGGTCCAGGCCGCCCGCGTCGGCGGCGTGGCCGATTTCGACCTGCCGGCGTCGCTGACCACCACCGGCCTGGGCGACAGCGACCGCCTCGGCGTGCAGGCCTCCGAGGCCCTGTCCGGGGTGCCCGGCCTGCTCGCCCGCGACCGCCAGAACTATGCGCAGGACACCCAGCTGTCGATCCGCGGCTTCGGCGCGCGTTCGGCGTTCGGCGTGCGCGGCGTGCGCCTGTTGCTGGACGGGATCCCGGCGACGATGCCGGATGGCCAGGGTCAGCTGTCCAACTTCAACCTGTTCGGCAGCGAGCGGGTCGAGGTGCTGCGCGGGCCGTTCTCGGCGCTGTACGGCAACTCCTCCGGCGGCGTGGTGCAGTTGTGGAGCGCCGATGGCCAGCCGGACGATCCATGGCGGCTGCGCAGCGCGATCGGCAGTCACGGCACCGCGGCCCTCAGCGCGCAGGCGCTGGGCCAGCAAGGCGAGGTCCACTACAACCTGGCCGCCACCCATTTCAGTACCGACGGCTACCGCGACCACAGCCGTGCGCAGCGCACCACCTTCAACGCCAAGATCGGCATCGACCTGGCGCCCGGGCGGCGCCTGGACCTGCTGCTCAACGCGCTGGAAGCGCCCGATGCGCAGGATCCGCTGGGCCTGAGCCGCGCCCAGGCCGCCGCCGACCCGCGCCAGGCCACCGCCGCGGCCAGCCAGTTCGACACCCGCAAGTCCACCCGCCAGGTGCAGGCCGGCGCCATCTTTACCCAGCAGGTGGACCAGCAGACCTGGCGGCTGATGGGCTACGCCGGGCGCCGCGACGTCACCCAATACCTCTCGGTTCCGGTGGGCGCACAGAGCAATCCGCTCAACGCGGGTGGCGTGATCGACCTGGACGGCGACTACGGCGGCCTCGACGCGCGCTGGGCCTGGCAGGGCGCGCTGGGCGGCCGCCCGTTCCAGTTCACCGTCGGCGCCAACGCCGACCGGCAGCAACAGCACCGCACCGGCTACGAGAACTTCGTCGGCAGCACGCTCGGGGTGAAGGGCCGGCTGCGCCGCGACCAGGAGGACCGGGTGGAGAACGTAGACCAGTTCGCCCAGGCCTGGTGGCAGTTCGCCGAGCGCTGGTCGCTGCTGGCCGGCCTGCGCCACAGCCAGGTGCGATTCCGCTCGGACGATGCGTACATCGTCGGCCGCAATCCCGACGACAGCGGCCGCACCGACTACGCAGCGACCACGCCGGTGGCCGGGCTGGTGTTCCGCGTCAGCGACGACCTGCGGTTGTATGCCTCGGCCGGGCGCGGGTTCGAGACCCCGACCTTCAACGAGCTGGGCTACCGCCGCGACGGCGGTGCCGGCCTGGCGCTGGACCTGGCCGCGGCGCGCAGCCAGAACCTGGAACTGGGCGCGAAGTGGCGCAACGCCGCCGGCGCCAGCTGGGACGCGGCGCTGTTCCGCGCCAGCACCGACGACGAACTGGCGGTGGCCAGCAACCTCAATGGCCGCAGCACCTACCGCAACATCGGCCGCACCCGCCGCCAGGGCGCCGAGACCAGCCTGACCCTGCCGCTGGGCGACAGCGCGCAACTGCAGGTGGCCTACACCTGGCTGCAGGCGACGGTGCGCCAGGCCTACTTGACCTGCGCCAGCAGCGGCTGCGCCACGCCCACCGCGGTGGTGGCGGCCGGCACCCGCCTGCCCGGCGTACCGCGCCAGCAATTGTTCGCGCGCTGGCAGTGGCAGCCGCGCGCCTGGCAGTTCGCGGTGGAGGGCGTTGCCGCCGGCGACACCGTGGTCAACGACCTGGCCAGCGAGTCCGCACCCGGCTACGCGCTGCTCAACCTGGAAGCGTCGCGGCGCTGGACCACCGCGCACGGCACCCTGCGCACCTTCGCGCGCATCGACAACGCGTTCGATCGCCGCTACATCGGCTCGGTCATCGTCAACGACGGCAACGGCCGCTACTACGAGCCGGGTCCGGATCGCAGCTATACGATCGGGCTGCAGTGGGATTTGCCGCACTGAGCGGCAAGTCCACGCGAGTGGTTCGTTATAGGGGCCGCACTCGTTCGCGTTACGACCTGCCGCACTCCGCCCTCACCTATAGCGACAGACCCTCTTCGACACAAGCGGCTTCAAGCGGGACTGGCGATACGTGGCTGGGTGCACTGTGGGAGGGACTTCAGTCCCGACGCCTTAAAAGGTCGGGTACCAGCAAGCGCTGTTCGTCGCGGCTGCAAGACAGCTGATGCCTAGCAGAGAGTCGGAGATCGGCAGAGACCGCTTGCCGCGCACCAACACTGGCACCACCGTGGCGCACGACCCGTTAGTGCGTCCCCAACCGTAACCGCCGGTACAGCGTACTGCGGCTGATCCCCAGCCGCCGGGCCGCCTGCGAGACGTTGCCGTCGCAGGCGTCCAGGGCCTGGCGCATGGCGTGCAGCGCCAGGCTGTCGAGATCGGCGGCCGGCAGCGGCGACGGTGCGACGTGGGTGCCGCCCTGCTCCGCCGCGCCGATGCCGGGCAGGTAGGCCGGCAAGGCGTCGGTATCCACCAGCGCGCCCGGCTCGCTCAGCGCCACCAGCGTGCGCAGGCAGGCCACCAATTGGCGCAGATTGCCTGGCCACGCATAGGCGCTCAGCGTGGTCAGCGCCGCCTCGGTCAGGCGCCTGCCCTGCCCCAGCCGCGCCCACAGTTCGCCGACCAGTGCGCGTCGGTCCGGATGTGCGCGCAGCGACGGCACCTGCACGCAGTGGTGGGCGATGCGGTAGTACAGGTCGGGCCGGAAACGTTGTTCGGCCATCGCCGCGTCCAGGTCGCGGTGGGTGGCGCAGACCAGGGCGAAATCCAGCTTCACCGGCTTGCCGCCGCCCAGCGGCAGCAGTTCGCGTTCCTGCAGCACGCGCAGCAGCCGCGGCTGCAAGGCCAGCGGCATGTCGCCGATCTCGTCCAGGAACAGCACGCCGCCATCGGCCTGGCGCAGCAGGCCTGGGCTGCCGTGCTTGCGCGCGCCGGTGAAGGCGCCGTCCTCGTAGCCGAACAGCTCGGCTTCGATCAGCCCTTCCGGCAGCGCCGCGCAGTTGACCGCCACGAACGGGCGCCCGGCGCGCGCGCTGCGCCGGTGCAGTTCGCGCGCGAACACTTCCTTGCCGGTGCCGGTTTCGCCCTGCACCAGCACCGGCAGTTGCGCGTCTAGCACACGTCGCGCGCGTTCCAGCGCAAGCTCCTGTGCGGCGTCGAACAGCGGCGCGTCGGACGCGGCCGCGGCCGAGGGCCGCGACGCCGTCACGGTGATCGGCGCCTGCTGAGGGCGCCGCCGCGGGCGGTCGTCGGCCGGACTATCGATGCGTCCATGCAGCGCCCGCCCCTGCAGGTCGAACACGCTGCCCTGCTGCCGCAGCCGCGACAGCGGTTCCTCGAACAGCGCCTCGTAGGGCGCGCGCCCGAGTTCGTGGCGTTCCAGCCCGAACAGCCGCAACCCGGCCTGGTTGGCCGCCACCAGGCGGCCGTTGCGGAATGCCAGCAGTGCCTCGCGCGCCGTGCCGAGCAGCGCCGGGTCGTGGTGCACGCGCAGCAGTTCGCAGCCGGGAATGCCGTCGTCGAAGTAGCGGTGCTCGATGTTGGCCACGGCCATTCGCGCCAGCGCCAGCGCATGCATGTGTTGCACGCTGGCGTCGCCGGAGATGTCGAGCACGCCGGCCAGGCGGCCGTAGGGATCGAAAATCGGCACCGCCGCGCAACTGAGGATCTGGTGCGGGGCGAAATAGTGTTCGCCGCCGCGCACTTCCACCGAGCGGCTTTCGACGATGGCGGTGCCGATCGCATTGGTACCGACCTGGGTCTCGCTCCAGCACGCGCCGGGCATCAGCGCCACCCTGCCCGCCTTGTCGAGGAAGCGCGGGCTGCCTTCGGCATCGAGGATCCAGCCGGCCTCGTCGGTGAGCAGCACGATGCTGCCGGTGGCCGCGGCGTCGCCGGCCAGGCCCTCCAGTTCGGCGCGGGCCAGCCGCCACAGCCGCTCGTGCGCCTCGCGCAGGGCGCGCAGGCGCGAGGCTTCCAGCGGCTCGATCGCGGGCTTCGCATCCGCGGCCAAGCCCAGGCGCTGGCAGCGCTGCCACGACTGCAGGATGGTATCGGGTACCTGCCCGACCGGCGCGCCGCCGCGTTCGAAGAACGCGCGGCGGGCCTGGCCGAGCTGATGTTGGGACGGTTGCTGCGCCATGTCCGGCTCCGCTGTCGCAGATTGCGACACCTGTTGATACGGGTGTTCCGATAAACAGCACATCCGCCGGCACGGTGCAATCGGCAGGCGTGACGCGACGCAGCAAAACCGGCAGGTATGCGTCGCTGTGTCGCGGTGCGACGACGTGACGCGGCGCAGCACGCAAAACCTGGCATCGGTCTTGCGCCTACGCAGCTACCCGGACGGGCCTGCCCTGTCCTTCTCGACCGCCGAAGGAGACACCACGATGAATGCCGTCAGCACCGCCAAGCCGCATGCCACCGATCCGCAGTCCATCTTCAAGTCGCGCTACGGCAACTTCATCGGCGGCAAGTGGGTGGAGCCGAAGAGCGGGCAGTACTTCGACAACAGCACGCCGATCAGCGGCAAGGTGTTCACTTCGGTGGCGCGCTCCAACGCCGAGGACATCGAGGCCGCGCTCGACGCCGCGCACGCGGCCAAGGACGCCTGGGGCAAGAGCTCCAGCACCGAGCGCAGCAACGTGCTGTTGAAGATCGCCGACCGCATCGAGCAGAACCTGGAACTGCTGGCCTATGCCGAGACCTGGGACAACGGCAAGCCGGTGCGCGAGACGCTCAACGCCGACGTGCCGCTGTGCGTGGACCACTTCCGCTACTTCGCCGGCGCGGTGCGCGCGCAGGAAGGCGGCATCTCCGAGATCGACCACGACACCATCGCCTACCACTTCCACGAACCGCTCGGCGTGGTCGGGCAGATCATCCCGTGGAACTTCCCGCTGCTGATGGCGTGCTGGAAGCTGGCGCCGGCGCTGGCCGCGGGCAACTGCGTGGTGATGAAGCCGGCCGAGCAGACCCCGGCCTCGATCCTGGTGCTGATGGAGGTCATCGGCGACCTGTTGCCGCCGGGCGTGCTCAACGTGGTCAACGGCTTCGGCCTGGAAGCGGGCAAGCCGCTGGCCAGCAACCCGCGCATCGCCAAGATCGCCTTCACCGGCGAGACCACCACCGGCCGGCTGATCATGCAGTACGCCAGCCAGAACCTGATCCCGGTGACGCTGGAGCTGGGCGGCAAGTCGCCCAACATCTTCTTCGCCGACGTGATGGCCGAGGACGACGATTTCCTCGACAAGGCGGTGGAAGGCTTCGTGCTGTTCGCCTTCAACCAGGGCGAGGTGTGCACCTGTCCGTCGCGCGCGCTGATCCAGGAATCGATCTACGAGCGCTTCATGGAGAAGGCGCTCAAGCGGGTGGCGGCGATCAAGCAGGGCAACCCGCTCGACCCCAACACCATGGTCGGCGCGCAGGCCTCCGGCGAGCAGTTGGAGAAGATCCTGTCCTACATCGACATCGGCAAGCAGGAAGGCGCCGAAGTGCTGATCGGCGGCGAGCGCAACGCGCTGGACGGCGAGCTGGCGGGCGGCTTCTACGTCAAGCCGACGGTGTTCAAGGGTCACAACAAGATGCGCATCTTCCAGGAGGAGATCTTCGGCCCGGTGGTGTCGGTGACCACGTTCAAGGACGAGGCCGAGGCGCTGGCGATCGCCAACGACACCCTGTACGGATTGGGTGCCGGCGTGTGGAGTCGCGATGCGGCGCGGCTGTACCGCATGGGCCGCGCGATCCAGGCCGGGCGCGTGTGGACCAACTGCTACCACGCCTATCCGGCGCACGCCGCGTTCGGCGGCTATAAGCAGTCGGGCATCGGCCGCGAGAACCACAAGATGATGCTCGACCACTATCAGCAGACCAAGAACCTGCTGGTCAGCTACTCGCCGAAGGCGCTGGGCTTTTTCTGAGGCACGGGGCCGGCCGGCGCCACGCGGCAGGCGTGGCGTCGTCCGGCCCGGCAACTGATCTGAATCAAGGCAATCCGTCGCTGGACGCGCGATGGTGAAGTACCGTTTTTCTCAGGAGCATTGCAATGGACAAGACGATGAAAGCCGCCGTGGTGCGGGAGTTCGGCAAGCCGCTGGCGATCGAGGAAGTGGCGGTGCCGCGGCCGCAGGCCGGCGACATTCTGGTCAAGATCGAGGCCTGCGGTGTGTGCCACACCGACCTGCACGCCGCCGAAGGCGATTGGCCGGTGAAGCCGAATCCGCCGTTCATCCCCGGCCACGAGGGCGTGGGTCATGTGGTGGCGGTCGGCGCCGGCGTGGACCACGTCAAGGAAGGCGACCGCGTCGGCATTCCGTGGCTGTACTCGGCCTGCGGCCATTGCGAGCATTGCCTGGGCGGCTGGGAAACCCTGTGCGAGGCGCAGCAGAACTCCGGCTACTCGGTCAACGGTGGGTTCGCCGAATACGCCTTGGCCAATGCCAATTACGTTGGCCATCTCCCGAAGAACATCGGCTTCGTCGAGATCGCGCCGATCCTGTGCGCCGGCGTCACCGTGTACAAGGGCCTGAAGGTCACCGACACCAAGCCCGGCAACTGGGTGGTGATCTCCGGCATCGGCGGGCTCGGCCACATGGCGGTGCAGTACGCCAAGGCGATGGGCCTGAACGTGGCCGCGGTAGACGTGGACGACGCCAAGCTGGCGCTGGCCACGCGCCTGGGCGCAACGGTGACGGTGAACGCGCGGACCACCGATCCGGTGGCCTACCTGAAAAAGGAAATCGGCGGCGCGCACGGTGCGCTGGTCACCGCGGTCTCGCCCAAGGCGTTCGAGCAGGCCATCGGCATGGTCCGCCGCGGCGGCACCGTCTCGCTCAACGGCCTGCCGCCGGGCCAGTTCCCGCTGGACATCTTCGGCATGGTGCTCAACGGCGTGACCGTGCGCGGTTCGATCGTCGGCACCCGCCTGGACCTGCAGGAATCGCTGGAATTCGCCGAGCAGGGCAAGGTCGCCGCGACGGTGGCCACCGACACCCTGGACAACATCAACGACGTGTTCGCGCGCATGCACGCCGGCAAGATCGAAGGCCGCATCGTGCTGGACATGGCCGCCTGATGGACGTGTCCGCGCCCGAGGCCGCGCTGCCGCCGCAGGTGCTGGCGACGCTGCCGGCCCTGCAGTTGATCGCGACGCTGCGGGCGCGGCACGGCGCGCTGCTGTTCCACCAGTCCGGGGGCTGCTGCGACGGCTCCTCGCCGATGTGTTATCCGCAGGACGACTTCATCGTCGGCGACCGCGACGTGCTGCTGGGCGAGATTGGCGAGGCGCCGTTCTACATCAGCCCGTCGCAGTTCGCCTACTGGAAGCACACCCAGCTGATCATCGATGTGGTGCCCGGCCGCGGCGGCATGTTCTCGCTGGAAAACGGCGAGGGCGTGCGCTTCCTTGTGCGCTCGCGGCTGTTCAGCGACAGCGAGTACGCCGCGCTGGAGGCGGCGGGCAAGGTGTAGGCGAAAGCGCGCAGCCAGATGCATCTGTAGGAGCGGCTTCAGCCGCGACCGTGGCGTTATCTGTAACGCTCGTCGCGGCTGAAGCCGCTCCTACATGGACACGTTGCGGCGTCGACAGAATTCGAGCGAAGCGGAGTAGGGTTCCTGTCCGTGGTGACGTGAGCCCCTTTCAGTCACTGCGCCTCCGACCATGCCGATGGACTGGTCGATGCACTGTGGGAGCGACTTCAGTCGCGACGGGCCTTACTAGGAAAGCTTCGTCGCGACTGAAGTCGCTCCCACAAGGTGCTGCAATGACCCTCATCGCAACGGAGCGAAGGTCACTCCTGTGTAGGAGCGGCTTCAGCCGCGACGGGCGTTCTCGGGAACGCCTCGGTCGCGGCTGAAGCCGCTCCTACAACGATGAGGCATGCGCAGCACTACAGCGACCGCGGCAACACAGCGATAACGACGTCTTCGACGTCCTAAGACGCCTTCGGCGGCTTCGCGGGCACGAACGGCGACACCGGGTCGCTGGCCGGGAAGGTTTCTTCCAGCGCTTCGTCCTGGTTGGCGTCGGCATGCCGTCCGTGCAGCGTGTCCGGCGTGGAGTGCGCTGGCGTGTCCTGCGGGGCAGGGCGGTGTTCGCCGGTGCGCGGTTCGTGTTCGACGATGGTCTCGGGCCTGTCGCCAGCGCCGCGGTCTTCGTTGAGTTGTGTATCGCGTTTGCCGCGCTGTTCGCCGGGAACGGGAGCCGCGCGGCGCAGCGGATCGGTAGGTGTGGACATGTCCGGTTCCTCCAGGGAATGGCGGCGGAAGTCCAGTTCACCGCCGCCGCGGTGAAGCCATTGCGAATCGCGCATCCTCCACGCGTCGGTCACGGGTCGCTAACGGCCGCAGCGCTACTGCTGCGCATCCCCCCGCCGACGTTGCCGCCCGGAGCCTGCCATGCGCCCCAGCGACCGCCCCGACCCGCTGCTGTTCAACGCCCATCTGGATCCCTTGCCGAGCGCACCGGCATATCGCCGCCGTGGCGCCGCGCCGCGTCCGCACGACGCGCCGGACTATCGCCGCTACAGCCTGGCCGACTATCGCCAGCGTCGCGCCCGCCACCGCACGCCATGGCGCGATCTGTGCCCGGCCTACGCCTTCGCCCTGCAGGCCCATGCCCGCGGCTGGCCGCGCGGGCCGGGGGCCGAGACCGAGGACGAACTCGCCGCGCACTGGGACCTGATGCGTGGCGACTCGCGGCTGGACTGGAACCAGGCGCGGCAGGTGATCGAGGACGCCTGGCAGGCGCTGGACCATTTGCCGGCGCAGGCCGCCGGCGGGGAGGCGCACTGATGCCGCGCCCGATCTGGACCGGCACGCTGTCCTTCGGCCTGCTCAACGTGCCGGTGTCGCTGATGTCGGGCGAACGCCGGATCGATCTGCACTTCCGCATGCTCGACTCGCGCGACAAACGCCCGATCCGCTTCGAGCGGGTCAACGCCGACACCGGCGAGGAAGTGCCGTGGAAGGACATCGTCAAGGCCTACGAATACAGCAAGGGCAACTACGTGGTGGTCGAGCAGCAGGACATCGCCTCGGCCGCGCCGGAAAGCCACGAGACGGTGGAGGTGGAGGCCTTCGTCGACGCCACCGAGATCGACCTGCGCTACTTCGAGAAACCCTACGTGCTGGTGCCGGGCAAGAAGGCCGAGAAGGGCTACGTGCTGCTGCGCGAGACCCTGCGCAATACCGGCAAGGTCGGCATCGCGCGGGTGGTGATCCGCACCCGTGAGTATCTGTCGGCGGTGATGCCGCTGCAGGACGCGCTGGTGCTGATCCTGCTGCGCTATCCGCAGGAACTTGTCGACCTGGACGATTACACGCTGCCCAGCGGCAAGGCCGCCGACTACCGGATCAGCGCCAAGGAAACCGAGATGGCGGCGCAGTTGATCGACTCGATGTCCGGGCGCTGGGATCCCGATTCCTACCACGACGAATTCCGCGAGCGGCTGCACGCGGTGATCCAGAAGCGGATCAAGGCGCAGGAGGGCACCACTCAGGTCGACGAGGACGCCGAGGCGCCGCAGCGCGAGGATGCCACCACCAACGTGGTCGATTTCATGTCGCTGCTGCAGAAGAGCCTGGATGCCAAGAAGCGCACGCCGGCCAAGCAGGACGAGCGCGTGCCGGTGCGCAAGACCGCGAAAAAGGCCACCAAGACGGCGGCCGGCAAGGCGAAGAAGGCGACACGCGCCAAACCGGCGGCGGCCAAGGCCAAGCCGGCCGCGCGCAAGGCGCCGGCGCGGCGCAAGGCCGGGTAGGGCAGAGCCAGGCAGGTTGCGGCGGCGCTCGGGCCGCAGCGGTTCTACGCCGCGACCATCCCCTCGCGCGTCACCTGCGCCAGCGAATCGCGCGAGATGGCGGCGATCGACTTGGCTCCGGTCAGGGTCATCGCCACCTGCATCTCCTTCTCGATCAGGGTCAGCAGATGCTCCACCCCGGCCTGGCCGGCGGCGGCCAGCGCGTAGACGAAGGCGCGGCCGAGCAGCACCGTGTCGGCGCCCAGCGCCAGCATGCGCACCACGTCCAGGCCGCTGCGTACGCCGGAGTCGGCCAGGATCTTCAGCTCGCCCTTCACCGCATCGGCGATCGCCGGCAGCGCCCGCGCGCTGGACAGCACGCCGTCGAGCTGGCGCCCGCCATGGTTGGAGACGACGATGCCGTCGGCGCCGAAACGCACCGCGTCGCGCGCGTCGGCCGGGTCGAGGATGCCCTTGATCACCATCGGCCCGGTCCAGAATTCGCGGATCCACTCCAGGTCCTTCCACGCGATCGACGGATCGAAGTTGGCGCCGAGCCAGCCGATGTAGTCGGCCAGCCCGGTGGGGTGACCGCGGTAGGTGGAGATGTTGCCCAGGTCGTGCGGACGCCCGCGCAGGCCCACGTCCCAGGCCCAGCGCGGATGCGTGACCGCCTGCAGCATGCGCCGCAGCGGCGCGTTGGGGCCGCTCATGCCCGAATGCGCGTCGCGGTAGCGCGCGCCCGGCACCGGCATGTCCACGGTGAACACCAGGGTGGTCACGCCCGCCGCCTTGGCCCGTTCCAGCGCGTTGCGCATGAAGCCACGGTCCTTGAGCACGTACAGCTGGAACCACATCGGCCGATCGATCGCCGGCGCCACTTCCTCGATCGGGCACACCGAGACCGTGGACAGGGTGAACGGCACCCCCCTGGCCGCTGCGGCCTTCGCCGCCTGCACCTCGCCGCGGCGCGCGTACATGCCGGTCAGGCCCACCGGCCCCAGTGCCACCGGCAAGGCCAGGCGTTCGCCGAACAGCTCGGTGTGCAGGTCCAGCGCCGACATGTCGCGCAGCACCCGCTGGCGCAGGGCGATGTCGCTCAGGTCGGCCACGTTGCGGCGCAGGGTGTGCTCGGCATAGGCGCCGCCGTCGATGTAGTGGAACAGGAACGGCGGCAGTCGGCGCTGGGCGGCGGCACGGTAGTCGGTGGAGGCGGAAATGATCATGGCGGCAGGGCGGTCAGGGAGAGGAAGGCAGGCGCGAGGCACGGGCGCGGCGCGCATCGTCCTCGTCGAGGGTGCGCAGCGCGCTGTGCACGAATTCCAGGTGGGCGCGCGCGGCGGCGCGGGCGCGTTCGGGGTCGCCGGCCAGGATCGCGTCGCGCAGCGCGCGGTGCTGGGCGTGCAGCGCGGCGAAGATGCGCGGCGAGGCGAACAACTGCTGCCGGCTCTGCGAGATGTTGGCCTGCAGCAGGTCGAACAGCCCGCGCATCACCTGCAGCAGCACGCGGTTGTGGGTGGCCTCGGCGATGGCCAGGTGGAAGGCGGCGTCGGCGTGCGCCTGCGCTGCCGCGTCGGCCTGCGCATGGGTCTGCTGCAGCGCCTCGAACGCGGCGTCGATGCGCGCGCGGTCGTCGTCGGTGGCACGCAGCGCGGCGTGCCAGGCGGTGGCGCCTTCCAGGGCGTGGCGGGCCTCCAGCACGTCGAAGCGGTACTCCGGATCGGCGTGCAGCAGCGGCAGGAACGGCTGTAGCGGCGCCACCACCTGGTCCTCCGGGGTCGGTGGCCGTTGCACGTAGGTGCCGCCGCCCACCCGAGCCCGCAGCAGCCCCTGGCTGGCGAGCTGGGCGATGGCTTCGCGCAGCACCGGGCGCGAGACGCCCAGTTCCGTGGCCAGGGTGCGCTCGGCGGGCAGGCGCGCGTCGGCCGCCAGGCCGCGTTGCGCGATCAGCGTGCGCAGCTGCGCGGCGACCCGGTCGCTGAGCCGGGCAGGGGGCTCGGCGGCAACCGGCGGGCGGGCAGTCATGAAACTTTTGGTCATACCAATTACGCAATGAGAAAGCGATGGCAGGGCCATTAGGCGCCGGATCTCAAGCGGCGTCAATCACTTCAACGAGATATTCGCGAGTATTGGTAATACCAATAAGCTGATGCGCAACGGCCACCGCCATGGCCAGCATGCGTCCCGCCACCGGTGCGTGATCACCAGCAACATCGGCAGGTGGGGCAGTGCGGCCAGGATCAGGACCCGCAGGGCGATCGCCGCGGCCTCACCACACCCACGGCAGCAGCCGCCAGCTGTGCGCGGCGTAGTCCGGGTACTCCTCGGGGAAGGCCTGGGTCAGCATCGCTTCCTCGACCTGGATGCGGCGCAGGAACGCCCAGGTCACCGGCAGCACGATCGCCAGCAGCGACAGCACGTTGCCCATGCCCAGCGCCAGCCCGTAGAACGCCAGCAGCACGCCGGTGTACGAGGGATGCCGCAGATACCGGTACGGCCCGTGGCGAACCAGGCGGTGGCCCTCCTGGATGGTCACGTCCACCGTGAACCAGCGCGCCAGGACGCGGATCGACCACAGCCGCAGCGCCAGTCCGCTGGCCAGCAGCGCGCAGGCCGTCCAGCGCAGCGGTTCGCGCAAGTGCGGCGCGTAGCGCCACACGCCGAGCAGCGACAGCAACACGCCCAGCGCCACCGCGGCGTACAGCACGCGCCACAGCAGGCGCAGCGTGCCCTGGTCGCGGGCGCCGCCGTCGGCAGCGCGGCGGCGGCGCCCGAGCACCATTTCGTAGGCACCCCAACTCAGGCTAAGCAGCAGGAACAGCAGATCCGGATGGCGCAGGGTCAGGAGCATGGCGGTGTTCCTCGTGGCAGCGTGCGCCACACAGTGCGTGGCAGGGTGGATGAATCGGGTCCGTCCTGCGTGCCGATCGTCCGGCATGCAGCGGGCATGGACGCAGTGTGCCGCCATCGTGGTGGCGCGACAGTGGCCGCTGGTCATGCCGGCCGCCTGCCGGAAGTCACTTTCTGCGTGCGCCCCATTGCTGCGGCGTCGGCACGCGGTCAGCATCCGTCGCATGAATCGATTCCTGCGTGACCTGATCGAACCCAAGCGCCTGGCCGGGCTGCTGACCGTGGCCACCGTGTTGTGGTCGTTCCAGTTCGCGCCGCATGCCCTGGCGGCTTGGCGCTGGATCGCGGCGGCGCTGTTCCTGCTACCGCTGATCGGCGCCCACTACCTGCCCGGGCGTTGGCGCGACGCCGCACTGTGGCTGGAGGCCGCGGCTGCGATGGCCCTGGTCTGGCTGGAACCGCGCGTGGGCACCGCGCCGGTGCTGCTGGTGGTGGTGGTCGCGCAGGTGGCGCTGCAGTGGCCGCCGCGACAGGTGCTGGCGCTGGCGTTGCTGGCCAACCTCGGCACGTTCCTGGCGTTGTCCGCCGCCGGGATCCGGCATCCGCTGCCGACCACGCTGATCTACGCCGGCTTCCACGCCTTCGCCGGTCTGAGCGCGCATTACGCGCGCACCGCCGAGCTGGCGCGCGAAGCGCTGGCGCGGGTCAACGCCGACCTGCTGGCCACCCGCGCGCTGCTCGCCGACAGCACCCGCGACGCCGAGCGCCTGCGCCTGGCGCGCGAACTGCACGACGTGGCCGGGCACAAGCTCACCGCCATGCGCATCCAGTTGCGCCTGCTGCTGGCCGATCCGGCGCTGGTGCAGCGCACGGAGGTGGCGACCGTGGAGCAGCTGTCCGGTGAACTGCTGACCGATATCCGTGCGGTGGTGCAATCGCTGCGCGACGACCGCGGCGTGGATCTGGAGACGGCGCTGTGCGCCCTGGCCGCACCGTTCCCACGACCGCAGTTGCAGTTGCAGATCGACCCGGCGCTGCGCATCACCGATCCGCACCTGGCCGAGACCCTGTTGCGGCTGGTGCAGGAAGCACTCACCAACGCCGCGCGGCATGCCGACGCCGCGCATGTGCGGGTGCGGCTGGGCCAGGACCGGCAGCAGCTGTGCCTGGACATCGAGGACGACGGCCACCGCGCCGAGCGCATCCGCGAAGGCAACGGCATCGCCGGCATGCGCGAGCGCCTGGCCGCCCTGCAAGGACGCCTGGAGCTGGGCCGCACGCCGCTGGGCGGCATGCAGTTGAGCGCGAGGCTGCCGCTGTGAGCGCGCTGCGGATCGCCCTGGCCGACGACCAGGTGCTGGTGCGCGCGGGCCTGCGCGCGCTGCTGCAGACCCAGGGCATCGTCGTCGCCTGCGAGGCCGACGACGGCCAGGCCCTGCTCGACGCGGTCGCGGCCACGCCGGTGGACGTGGTGCTCAGCGACATCCGCATGCCGGGCATGGACGGCATCCAGGCGCTGCAGCAACTGCGCGCGCGCGGCGACCGCACGCCGGTGCTGCTGCTGACCACCTTCGACGAATCCGACCTGTTGCTGCGCGCCACCGACGCCGGCGCGCAGGGCTTCCTGCTCAAGGACGCCGCACCGGAGGACCTGCGCGAGGCGATCGCGCGCGTGGCCGCCGGGGAGACCTTGCTGCAGCCGGTCAGCACCGACCCGGTGCGCGCGCGCTACCGCTACCGCGACGAGGACGCCCCGCGCGACACCTTCAACGAACGCGAAGTGGCGATCCTGCGCCTGCTCGCCGGCGGCTACTCCAACAAGGAGATCGCGCGCAGCCTGTTCCTGGCCGAGGGCACGGTGAAGAACTACGTCTCCACCATCCTCGACAAGCTCGGCACCCGCGACCGCACCCGCGCCGTGCTCAAGGCGATCACCTTGCGCATCATCTGATGCGCGCAAGACGGTGGCGCTGCGACGTCCACCGGCGGCGCGTCGTGACTGAAGTCCCTCCCACACTGTCTCCATCCGACATGGCGGCACCGTCCCAATGGCGGTACCGTCCCATCCCGTAGGAGCGGCTTCAGCCGCGACAACCGACGCCGCGGTGCGCGGCTCGCCGCTCAGCGCTTTTCCCTCCAGTCAGCACAACATCCGCCACCGCGACGCCGCCCCATGTGGGAGCGACTTCAGTCGCGACGCGACACCCCCGAACGCGCGCGCCTCCACCCACACCGAACTCCATACCCCGCCGTGTGCTGCCGCCGGGACTTCTGCGCGCCGGCCGCAGACATTAAGATGCCGCGGGCATTGTGCCGACGAGGAATTCACGTTGATCATCCATCCGAAAGTCCGCGGTTTCATCTGCACCACCACGCATCCGCTCGGCTGCGAGCGCAACGTGCTCGAGCAGATCGCCGCCACGCGCGCGCGCGGCGTGCGCCACGATGGGCCAAAGAACGTGCTGGTGATCGGCGCGTCCAGCGGCTACGGCCTGGCCTCGCGCATCACCGCCGCGTTCGGTTTCGGCGCCGCCACCCTCGGCGTGTTCTTCGAGAAGCCCGGCAGCGAGAAGAAGGCCGGCACCGCCGGTTGGTACAACGCCGCCGCGTTCGACAAGCAGGCCAAGGCCGATGGCCTGTACAGCAAGTCGATCAACGGCGACGCGTTCTCCGACCAGGCGCGCGAGAAGGTGATCGAGCTGATCAAGCAGGACATGGGCGGCCAGGTCGACCTGGTGGTGTATTCGCTGGCCTCGCCGGTGCGCAAGCTGCCGAGCACCGGCGAAGTGAAGCGCTCGGCGCTCAAGCCGATCGGCCAGACCTACACCGCCACCGCCATCGATACGAACAAGGACGCCATCATCGAGGCGTCGATCGAGCCGGCCACCGAGCAGGAGATCGAAGACACCATCACCGTGATGGGCGGGCAGGACTGGGAACTGTGGATCGACGCACTGGACGCCGCCGGCGTGCTCGCCCCGGGCGCGCGCACCGTCGCCTTCAGCTACATCGGCACCGAGATCACCTGGCCGATCTACTGGCACGGCGCACTGGGCAAGGCCAAGGTCGACCTCGACCAGACCGCGCAGCGCCTGCACGCGCGCCTGCAGCCGCACGGCGGCACGGCCAACGTGGCGGTGCTGAAATCGGTGGTGACCCAGGCCAGCGCGGCGATCCCGGTGATGCCGCTGTACATCTCCATGGTCTACAAGATCATGAAGGAAAAGGGCCTGCACGAAGGCACCATCGAACAGGCCGACCGCCTGTTCCGCGAGCGCCTGTATCGCGAGGACGGCCAGCCGGCCGCCACCGACGACGAGAACCGCCTGCGCCTGGACGACTGGGAACTGCGCGACGACGTGCAGGACGCCTGCAAGGCGCTGTGGCCGCAGGTGACCACCGAGAACCTGTTCCAGCTCACCGACTACGCCGGCTACAAACACGAGTTCCTCAAGCTGTTCGGCTTCGAGCGCAAGGACGTGGATTACGACGCCGAGGTCGACCCCGACGTGAAGTTCGATTGCGTGGAGCTCTGAGGGGCGGGGATTCGGGAGTGGGGATTCGGGAGTCGTCTTGATCCCGAAGCCCGGACAGAACATGCGGCCGGCAGCGATGTCGGCCGTTTTCTTTTTCCGGTGGCCACCGCGGCGATGGCGAGGCCGAGATGAGCGGTGCCTGCGTAGCGAAGCAGGCGAGGGCGATGCAGTTGCGGCAGGCCAAGGCCGTGCAGTGGATTAGCGGCGCTGCCCGCAACACCCAAGCAGCGACATGTGCGCCATTGCGCTCGCACCGCGCACCGCCAACGTGCGATTGCCGGTCGCGGCTAAAGCCGCTCCTACAAGAAGAGCGCCCGCTGCACCCGGAGGAGCGGCTTCAGCCGCGACAAGCGAAGCCGCGGTGCCGGAACTGCCCGCACAGCATCAAGCATCAGGACTAAAAAACCCGCCGCAGCGCAGCGCCAATCCGCAAGTAAAACCCACACCGCCAGCGCCGCAAAACCAATCCCCAATCCCCAATCCCCAATCCCGGCCTTTCAACGCCTCACATCGAACCGCGTCGCCCCCACGCAGGCCTGCACCTCGGCCTCGCTCAGCGCAAGCACGTCGCCCGGCAGCGTGTGCTTGAGGCAGCCGGCGGCCAGGCCGAAGCGGATCGTGGCGGTGTCGTCCCAGCCCTGGCTCAAGCCGTGCAGCACGCCGGCGGCGAAGGCATCGCCGCCGCCGATGCGGTCGACGATGCCGCTCAGTTCCTCGGCCGGTGCCTGCGCCACGCTGCCGTCGCGGCGCAGTAGCATCGCGCCCAGGCTGTGTCGGTCCACGCTGTGCGCCACGCGCTGGGTGCAGGCCATCGCCTGCAGCTGCGGGAACGCTGCGAAGGCATCGCGCGCGCCGGCCTCCACCCGCGCCTGCACGCTGTCCTGCGGGTAGCGGTGGCCCAGCACCACTTCCAGGTCGCGGTAGTCGGCGAACAGCACGTCCGCCTGCGCCAGCAGCTGCCGCAGGATGCCCGGCGCATCGCCGTTCCAGGCCTCCCACAGTTTGGGCCGATAGTTGCCGTCGAACGATACCCGCACCCCGGCCGCGCGTGCCGCCTGTGCCGCCGTCAGCGCCGCGGCGGCGCCACGTTCGCCCAGTGCCGGGGTCACCCCGGACAGGTGCAGCCACTGCGCGCCGTGCAGCAGCGCCGGCCAGTCGTGCCGGTCGCCGGCATCCAGCGCGAAGGCCGAGCCGGCGCGGTCGTAGGTGACTTCGCTGGGCCGATGCCCGGCGCCGGTGCTGAGGAAGTACAGGCCCATGCGCCCTGGCACGAAGCGCACCCCGGCGGTGTCCACGCCATGCCGGCGCAGTTCGCCGGCGGCGGCCTGGCCCAGCGGGTTGTCCGGCAGCACGCTGACCACCGAGACGGCGTGGCCGAAATGCGCCAGCGCCACGCCCACGTTGGCCTCGGCGCCGCCCACCTGCACCTCCAGGCGCGGGGTCTGCAGCAGGCGTTCGTGGCCGGGCGCGCCCAGGCGCAGCAACAGTTCGCCGAAGCAGACGATGCGGGAAGCGGTCATGGCGGGCGGGTCCGGCGGCCGAAAGAACGTCAAGCATGCCGCGAAACGCGGACGTCGGCCAGAACAAGTGACCAGCGGTGTCATTTCTGTGCGCCAGCAGGCGCTTCGGCACTGGCCGGCGTCGCGCTATTGCGCTATCTCATTGACTGCAAAGACCCTCTTCCCGCCTAGCACTCTGTTGCGCTGCAAGATGCCGCAATGTTTCGCAACTGTTAACGTTGATTTTGACCAGCGGTGTCATTCGCGACAACGCCCGCAGTTCCACGCCGTCATGTAACCCTTGGGAGGGGAGGACATGCAATCACGTACCGAACGCCGGAAGACACCGGTTACCTTGCTCGCGCTGTCGATCGGCCTGGCCCTGCAGGCCGGTGCCCTGCAGGCGCAGGAGGCGCCGGCGTCCACGCCGCCGGCCACGGCCTCGGCCGATGCCACTACCGAGCTCGACACCGTCGTCGTCACCGGCTACCGCGCCAGTGTCGAGAAGGCGCTGGACATCAAGCGCGCCGAGAAAGGCATGGTCGACGCGATCGTCGCCGAGGACGTGGGCAAGTTCCCCGACACCAACCTGGCCGAATCGCTGCAGCGCATCCCCGGCGTGGTCATCACCCGCGACGCCGGCGAAGGCCGCAACATCTCCGTGCGCGGCCTCGGCCCGGACTTCACCCGCGTGCGCATCAACGGCATGGAGGCGCTGACCACGGTGGGCGCCAGCGACCAGAGCGGCGGCACCAACCGCGGCCGCGGCTTCGACTTCAACGTGTTCGCCTCGGACCTGTTCACCCAGATGGTGGTGCGCAAGACCGCCTCGGCCGACGTCGAGGAGGGCTCGCTGGGCGCCACGGTCGACCTGCGCACCGCGCGGCCGTTCGACTACGACGGCTTCACCTTCGCCGCCAACGGCCAGGCCACCTACAACGGCATGTCGCAGAAGGCCGATCCGCGCATCGCCGCGCTGGTCGCCAACACCTGGGCCGACGGCACCTTCGGCGCGCTGATGTCGGTAGCCTATTCCGAGCGCCAGGTGCTCGAGGAAGGCAGCGGCACCACGCGCTGGGCCAACGGTCCCAGCAACAACGGCTACAGCCCCACCTCGCCGTTCGCCGCGGCCAACAGCGCCAACGTGTTCAGCCCGCGCATCCCGCGCTACACGCAGATGGAGCACGAGCAGAACCGCCTGGGCGTCACCGGCTCGCTGCAGTGGAAGCCCAACGACAGCACCGAGTTCTCGCTGGACGGCCTGTACTCGAAGATCGATGCCAAGCGCGACGAGCACTACATCGAGGCGATCAGCTTCAGCCGCGGCCGCTCGCAGAACGGCAAGCCGGACATGATCGTGCGCGACGGCTACGTCGACCCGGCTTCCGGTGCGCTGCTGTACGGCCGCTTCGACAACACCGACATCCGCTCGGAGAACCGCCACGACGAGTGGAACACGGTCTTCAAGCAGCTCACCTTGAACGGCGAGCACCGCTTCAGCGACACCTTCAAGATCACCGGCGAGATCGGCACCTCCAGTTCCAAGCACCGGAACCCGATCCAGACCACGGTGATCATGGACAAGAACAACGTCGCCGGGTACAGCTACGACTATCGCAACAGCTACACCTCGCCGGTGTTCGACTACGGCATCGACCCGACCGCCGCCAACGGCTGGACGCTGGCCGAAGTGCGCATGCGTCCGCAGTCGGCCAACAACAGCTTCGACACCGGCTCGCTGAACTTCGAGTGGAACCTGGGCCCGAACTTCACCCTCAAGGGCGGTGTGCTGGCCAAGAACTACGGCTTCGACACCAAGGAGTTCCGCCGCGCCTCCGAAACCAGCGTGCCGACCTTCGCCACCGGCAACCGCATCGTGCCGACCGACCTGGTCGCGCTCGCCGGGCTCAAGGGCATCGAGGGCACGCCGTCGAACTGGGCGGTGCCCGACCTCAACGGGATTGCCGATGCGCTGGGCATCTACAGCGGCACCGGCACCTGGACGCTGACCGAACGCGCGGTCAACACCCGCAGCGTGGAAGAGAAGGACCGCGGCGCCTGGTTGATGGGCGACTTCGCCTTCGACATCGGCGCGATCCCGTTCTCCGGCAACGTCGGCGTGCGCTACGTGAAGACCACCCAGTCCTCCACCGGCTACGCCCTGGTCGGCTCCAACCTGATCAACACCACGGTCGAGCGCACCTACAACGACACCCTGCCGTCGCTGAACCTGGTCGCCGAGATCACCCCGGACTTCCTGATCCGCTTTGGCGCCGCCAAGGTGATGACGCGGCCGGGCCTGGGCAGCCTGACCCCGGGCGTGACGGTTGCCGTCGCCGGCGGTGCGCGCACGGTCAGCGGCGGCAATCCGAACCTGGATCCGATCCGCGCCAAGACCGCCGACCTCGGTTTCGAGTGGTACCTGCAGGAAGGCGCGATGCTCGGCCTGGCGCTGTTCTACAAGGACATCGACAGCTTCGTGCAGACCGCGCGCACCATCGCCCCGTACTCCAGCAGCGGCCTGCCGGTCAGTCTGCTCGACGGCACCGGCGCGGCGGCCAGCGACGACTTCGTCTTCAGCGTGCCGCTCAACACCCCGGGCGGCAAGCTGAAGGGCGCCGAGTTCAACTACATCCAGCCCTTCAGCTTCCTGCCGGGCAAGTGGGCCAACTTCGGCACCCAGCTCAACTACACCTACGTGCAGTCGAAGATCCAGTACGTCACTGGTACCGGGGCGCTGTCGTTCAACACCGACCTCACCGGCCTGTCGAAGAACTCCTACAACGCCACGCTGTTCTACGAAGGCGAGCGCTTCAGCGGGCGCGTGTCGCTGACCCACCGCGACGGCTACCTGACCCAGGTGCCGGCCACGGAGACCGGCTTCGACGTGCACGGCATGCGCGGCACCAATGTCGTGGACGCCAAGCTGACCTACAAGATCGACGAGAAGATCGACATCAGCCTGGAAGGGTCGAACCTGACCAATGTGCCGTACTACGAGTGGGTGCAGACCAGCGCGGGCGGCGCGCAGTTGCCGCTGACCTACAGCGAGACCGGCCGCCAGTACGCGATCGGCGTGCGCTACAAGTTCTGAAGACTGCGTTCGCCGGTGCCGCGTTGCGGCATCGGCAACGCCCCGCCGCCCGCATACTCGCGGGCCGGGGAGGGAGATCGCCGCGCGCTGTCATGGCGCGCGCCGATCGCAAAGGAGCGAGATGAAACAGGCAATGTGCCGCAGCGCCATGCGCGCTGCCCGTGGTGTGGCGGCAATGGGGGTCCGGGGATGGCAGCGCCTGGAGGCACATGCGATGCGATGCCTGACCGCCATCGGCTCCGCATGCACGCCATCGTATGTGCCGGCATCGCGCGTCGCGGCTGAAGCCGCTCCTACACCAGCACCTGCTCTTCGTAGGAGCGGCTTCAGCCGCGGCGGGCTTTCCCGATCCACTTTGACACTCCAGAACTGTAGCGCACGCATCGCCAACGCGAAGGCTCCACGCCGCATCGCGCACCGCATGGCCCTGCTCTGCACCCTCGCACTCCCCACCATCGCGGCCGCTGCCGCAGCCCCCGAACTCCTGTTCCGCGTCTCCGCCGACCACGGCCTGGACGCCGACGTCGCCCAGGGCGATGCAACCCCCAACTTCCGCGACAAGATCGCCCTGGTGCCCACCGGCGTGTCCGGGCAGGCGATCGAATGGGCCGACGACGGCGTGCTGTCCTGGAACGCCCCCGGCAACATCTACACCCAGCGTGGCACGCTGTCGTTCTTCTGGCGTTTGCGCTACCCGGTGGGCGAAGCCCCGTTCGTGATCTTCCGCGTCGGCTACGCCGACCACACCAGCTGGGACATGGCCTGGCTGCGCATCGACTGGAACGGCCACGGCTTCGATGCCTTCGTCACCGATGCCAACCTGGCGCGCACCCGCGTCTCCTTCAAGCTCGACCGCAACCCGGCACCCAGCGCCTGGACCCACCTGGCCTTCGCCTGGGACGAGACCCGCGGCGTGCGCCTGTACGTGGACGGCAAGGAAGCCGCACGCGTGGACTGCACCCAGGCCTGCGCCGATGGCGGCTCGCTCGACTTCGACGCCGCGCTCGACCAGCTCGGCCTGGCCGCGCGCGTGCTGGCGCCGCACCAGGTGCAGAGCCGCTACAACTTCCTGCGCGGCAGCGACTTCGACGAGATCCGCGTGTACGACCGCATGCTCGATGCCGCGGGTGTCGCCGCCCTGGCCCGGCAGCAGGAACCGCGCAGCGCCGAGGCCGTGCCCGACAGCGCCGCGCGCAACGCATGGCTGCACCGCTTCGGCTGGGACCACGGCCGTGCACCGCCGGTGCTGGACGCGCCATCCACGCGCATCCGCAAGGTCGAGTTCGCCGACGCCAAGGACCTGAAGGAGTGGATGTGGAAGGCGACCGACGGCATCGCCGAGACCACCTGGCCCGGCGTGTACAACCGCTCGCGCCTGCCCGGCCGCAACGACTACTTCCAGCTGCCCGACTGGAACGTCTACGTCGAAGGCGGCAAGGCGCTGGACCTGGCCCTGCCCGACGAACCGTTCAACCGCATCGAACTGCGCGGCGCCGCCTACGGCCAGGCCACCTATGCCGCCGACGGCGCCACGCCCACGCCGCTGTTCTCGCGCGCCCAGGGCACGGTGCGCAGCGTCGACCAGTTCGAACGCCGACGTGGCGGCCACCTGCGCTTCACCAACATCGCCCAGGAAACCCCGATCCAGGAGATCTGGGCCTACGACGTCGGTGCCGGCGCCGAGCCGGCCAACCCCAGCGCCACGCTGCGCTACACCGTGCACAGCGACATCGCCCCGGACTACGCCAACCTCGCCGCGCTGCGCGCCTACATCGCCGGCCGCTACCCGCCGGACGAGCGCAGCACCGTGGTCGCGCTGCCGAGCAAGGCGCCCTCACGCAAGCGCGCCGACGAAAAGACCGCGGTGCCGCCGCTGCCCATCGTGCACGTGCTCATTCCCTCCAACCTCGGCGACGCCCCGGCCGCGCAGCCGCTGATGCGCAGCTGGTCGTACGGCTGGGAGAACATGCACGATGGCCTGGACGGCATCGCCATCGACCTGCCGGCGCTGCAGCTGCCGGCCACGCACAACGGCCTGATCCCGCTCAACATCCGCGTCAAGGATCCGATTTGGCCCGGCCGCGACATGCTCGACGTGTCGGTCTCGGTCGCGCCCGGGCAGGCGCGCACCCTGTGGCTGGACTTGCGCGACCGCATCCTCGGCGACGACAGCCTGATGCTCAGCATCGCCTCGGCCGCGCCCGGCTTCGACGCGCGCGCGCTGGACGGCGCGCAACTGCGCCTGCTGTTCAAACCGCGCGAGCAGGCCAAGGCCGAGCACATCGCCGATCGCTTCAATCAGGTCAAGGACAACTGGGGCTTCCTGGTCGAGGAACACACCACCTCCAAGCGCCAGCGCCTGTACGCGCGCCTGGATGCCGACATCCACGACCTGCTGCGGGTGGACCCGGACAATGCGCTGGGCCGCCAGTACTGGGCCGACATCAGCTACGGCAACCAGGGCCCGCTGCCGGTGCAACTGCCGCAGCCGCCCAAGGGCGTGCCGGGCTGGGCGTTCTGGCAGCTGGAAGACCTCAAGGCCACGCGCCGCTACATCAACTGGTGGATCGACGAACGCCAGGTGGATTACGGCGATTTCGGTGGCGGCATCTCCGACGATTCCGACCTCACCCAGCAATGGCCCGGCGTCGCCCTGATGGGCGTGGACCCGGACAAGCTCAACGCCTCGCTCACCGCCCTGTCCGACGCCAACTACCGCAACGGCATGTTCACCGACGGCCTCTCCACCATCGAGACCGACGAACTGCATTCCTACGAAGACGGCATCAACATCAACAGCGCCATGCTCTACCTCAACTGGGGCGACCCGCTGACGGTGGAGCGGCTGATGCGCACGGTGAAGGCGTTCGACACCATCATCCAGGTCAACCCGCAGGGCCACCTGCTGTTCGCCAGCAACTGGTTCGGCGGGCGCAAGGTCTACCGCGAACCGAACTGGCAGTGGCAAAAACCCTACTCGTTCCCGATCCTGCACCCGGCGCTGCTGCTGGGCGGCTACAACGCCGACCCCAATAGCCGCCGCATCGTCACCGGCTTGGCCGACGGCTACCTGGCCCACGCCTACACCGACGCCAAGGGCCAGTGGGCGCTGCCCAACGAGATCAACTGGGCCACCGGCAAGACCCGCGGCGGCAGCCTGTTCGACGGCAGCGGCGGCCCCGACACCCTGCACACCTTCTGGGCCGCCTACCGCTGGACCGGCGACGCGCGCTACCTCAAGCCCATCGACTACCGCGTCGCCAAGGCCGGCCCCGGCGGCCTGTCAATGCTCAACGAGAATTTCCTCGACGTGCTCGGCAAGCGCGACAGCTGGGGCGCCGACCTGGCCAAGACAGCGGCCGACGCCGACGCCGACGATGCCCCTGACTTCGCCCACCATGTCGCCTGGGAACAGAGCGGCGACCCGCGCTGGCTGGAAACCCTGTACCGCGCCGAGACCCGCGACAAACTGCAGACCTTCTACATGAACACCGAAGGCCACTGGTGGAGCGACCGCGTCGAATCGCCCACCGTGAACCTGCAACGCGCCCGCCTGGGCGGTGTCGCCCTCAAGCGCAACCAGACCTACCCCGGCCAGACCGTCAGCTGGCGCTTCTCCGATCCGGAAGGCGCGGTGCAGGTGGCACTGCTGCTGCCGAAGCCGCGGCAGGATCGATTTACCGTCATCGGCTACAACACCAGCGGCAAGGTGCAGCGGGCGCAGATGACCGGCTGGAACGTTGCCGCCGGGCAGTGGCGCATGCGTGTGGGTATTGATCGCGATGGCGATGGGAAGATCGACGGCAAGGCGGCTACCCGCGAATTTGCGTTCGAGAAGAGCGGGGCGGTGGATGTGGAATTTCCGGCGGGGCAGACGTCGGTGATGGAGTTCGAGCTGGTCACGCCTGCTGCGGTGCCGGTCGAGGAGCGGCCGGACCTAGGGATTGGGCGTGGGGATGTGCGGGTGACTAGCGATGCCATCGAAGTCAACGTGCATAGCCTGGGGCATGTGGATGCGCCGGCTGGGTTTGTGGTGTTGGAGGATGCGCGTGGCAGGGAATTGGCGCGGGCAGCGTTTCCTGCGTTGGAGGCGCCGCGGGATTTGGAGCCGAAGACTGCGAACGTGCGGTTGGCTTTGCCGGCGGGCGGTAACGCCAAGGGCGCACGGTTGCGGATCGTTACCGAAGGCGAAGTTGCCGAACTGACACAGCGCAATAATGTGATGGAGTTGCCCTGATCCAGCAGGGCATAAGCCGGCAGCGCGCCCTTTGATAACGGGAGGCCTTGTCGCAAGGAGGCGACTTCGGGACAGAATCTACATTTGTCTCCACGCGCCGCATCGCGTCGTGCTACAACAGAATCGTCTATCTGGGGGGGGGGGGACGCCCGGCGGATCTCATTTAACGGTTCCGCGTGCTTGCGCTGTGCAGCGCACACTCAGTGCGCGTCATGAAAGCTAGAAGTCGACATTTCTCAGGGGGAATCGATGTTCACCAGAGTTTCGATCATCACGGCGCTGGCCGGCTTCGCCATGTGCCTGGCCGCTGCATCTGTAGACGCCCGAGTCCGTGCGTCCGGCGCACATCACACATCCAGTCACGGCGGGCACTACTCGTCTGGCCACGGCTCTTCGCATAAGGGCAGTAGTTACAGTAGTCCGAGTACCAACAATCAATACCGGCGGCATAAGTCCTAATCTTTATAACCTGCGAACTTGGTGACGCGAGCAGACACTTTGGTAGAGAAAATGGCGTCAGCTTGCTCTTTTCCCGTGCCCAGCATCTTAGAAATCGCACTCTGACCCGGTTATCTGTAAGTGATGAGTATGCTGGGCCGCTCTCATAGCCGCGTGAATCGCAATGCTGTGTCAGCTACATCTGGGACTTCCAGGTATCCCGATGCATGTCGTCCGGCTGCGACGTTCGAGGGGATTGGGACTAGGGGATTAATTCCCTGAGTCCTTTATTGAGCATTAGGCATCGTTGGGGGATTATCAGTGCCGTTGAGAAAACTAAACATTCGAGGCGCCACCGCATTCACTACGCCTCAAGGCCAAGTCATTTTCAAGGTCAAAGACACGCACACACTAATTCAAGCGGCTGGATACCTGAAGCATGTCAGGGGAAGCAAAAATTCAGAGTTGGTCTACTTCCGTGGCGAGTCTAGGCTATATCCAACTATGCCTCCAACAGCCTTTCGCGGGATTTCAACGGCGCGAGGCGGATCTAACGCTATAAATCGAATTAATGGAGCGATCGCAAGATTTTCAAGGCCACTAAAAGCCACTTGCGATTACGCACATGAAGCGCTGCTTCAGCATTACGGACTTAGAACAACTTGGATTGACCTAGTAGATAACATCTGGGTGGCGCTGTGGTTCGCTTGCCATAGTGCAAAATCGGTTGGCCCATCTGGCGAGTACCTTCATTTTGAGCGTCGCGTACCACGTTCTGACCCATCTGGAAAAGCGTACGTGCTTTTGGTCGCTGCCGATGCCGTTGCACCTGATAGTAAGCGTCCCGGATTCTACGCCGGACCAAATACGGAGTTAATTGACCTCAGAATTGCAGCGCCTTCTGTCTTTGTACGCCCACATGCACAACACGGACTTCTAATGCGAAAGAAGGGTGATGCTGTACGGCGGCCGTTTGATTACAGCAGTCAGATTCGAGGAATTCTTGAGATCGAACTAGTGGATGCACTTGAATGGCTTGGAAACAGCACTGCCCTTAGTACGCATAGCTTGTTCCCACCGCCGTCATACGATTTGGGATACGGCAACTTACTGGCCGTAGGATTCCAGGGAGCAAAGAACGTCGGATGCGTATTTCACATTGGGGCGTGATGTCTAACTGTTAGAAACAAACGGGGCCAGGTTGCGTTTTAGCTGGGAGACAGGGGTCAGAGTGCAATTTTCTTGGAAAGTGTGCTTTGACCCCTTTTATCCTAATGGTCAACGTTGGTGGTGGCTGTCGTGGGACTAGCCCTCTAACAATTCGTCCGAGCCGAAGCGGCTTCGCGGCGCGGCTTAACTCAGGTGTTATCCATCATGGGGGACTTCAATGCGGTTAACGGATTATGAGCAAGGGCAATTGAAATTAATTGAGGCATGGAAGCTGGAGCCGCCATCTGTTGTCTCGGAAGCAGTTGGAAAATTTCTCTCGCCTGTCTCATGGTTGATAAATAAAATTGTACCAATTTCAGCTATCCAAGGAATTATAGATTTCTCGTCCTCGACTGCCGATTGGCTTACAGATACAGGCGATGTGCTGCGAGATGCAGGGATTTCATCCATCTCCGAACTTAAGAACTTAAGTCTTGAGAAATCTGATGAATTAGCCGACGCAATGCATAACTGGGCTATCGGCATTGCCAGCGCAGAAGGAGCTGTTACGGGAGCCGCTGGAATCGCCGGAATCGCAATTGATATGCCAGCCGTTCTAGTGCTTGCGCTACGCACGATTCATAAGATTGGAATCTGTTATGGATTTGAGGTCAAAACTGAAGAGGACAAGCAATTCGTGCTTTCTGTTCTTTCTGCTTCTAGCGCCAATGAAATGTCTGAAAAAGTGGCCGCACTCGGCACACTGCGAATGATGCAAGTAATAATCGCCAAAAATACTTGGAAAAAAATTGCGGAAAAAGCGGCTACAGACCGATTTAGCAAGGAGGCAGGAGTGATTGCGATAAAGACACTCGCAAAACAGCTAGGGGTCAATCTAACAAAGCGCAAGGCAATGCAAGCCATACCTGCAGTTGGAGCGATCGTAGGCGGATCTGTGAATGGTTGGTATCTTAAAGAGATAGGTTGGGCGGCACGCCGCATGTTCCAAGAGCGTTGGCTCATCGAGAACAAAAAGCTCGAAATTGCGGTTGATGTATAACAATTCGTTCAAGCCGACCCCGCATCGTGGCGACGGCCACTTGCCTGCGCTACGCTAGCACGCGTCCGCCGTCCCGCTGCGGGGCGGCTTAACTCAGGCGTCGTGGCGCGGTTTAGCTCAGGTGTTAGCTTGCTTAGGAAAGTTTATCAATGGACAAGCGATATCAAGTTTTTCTGAGCTCTACTTATGCCGACCTTAAGGATGAGAGACAGCACGTAATTCAGACGCTCATGGAAATGGACTGCATCCCAGCAGGAATGGAGCTGTTCCCCGCCACTGACGAGGAACAGTTTGACTTCATCAAGCGTGTCATCAATGACTGTGATTACTACTTACTGATTATTGGAGGTCGTTACGGTAGCACTACCCGGGAAGGTATCAGCTATACCGAAAAGGAGTATGACTATGCAGTATCGTTGGGTTTAAAAGTCATCGCATTTTTACACCAAAATCCTGACGAGATTGCTGTGGGAAAGACGGACAAAGATCCTGGACTGACGGCACGCCTCCAGGAATTTCGCGCCAAGGTTGAAGTGGGCCGCCTAGTAAAATACTGGCGCATGGCGAGCGACCTCCCGGGCCTAGTGGCACTGAGCCTGTCGAAGACCATTAAGACCTATCCGGCGGTAGGATGGGTTCGAGCAAATCAGGTTGGTTCTAACCAGCTTCTAACCGAGCTAAACGGTGTTCGACGAGAAAACGAGGAGTTGCGGGCTGCGCTAACAGAAGCTCGGGTTAATACTCAACAACGTCTGGCCAATCTAGCGACGTTGACGGATTCGTTTTCTGTCCACGGTCAACTGAAGGTCGCGCGCGATTATGCATGGCGGAACTGGGAGTATTTACTGACGTGGGGTGAGATATTTGCGCTTATTGCCCCTTACCTTCTAGAGCATCCGAACGACACGTCAGTAATGCTCACGCTCAAGAAGGCGATTTTAGAACACAAAGACCAAGAATACTACGAATGCAAGATCAACGATCATGACTTTCAAACGATCAAAGTTCAGCTTAAGGCTCTTGGGCATGTGCAGGTCAGTTATATGAAGACCACACGGGGCGGAATGGCCCTTTTTTGGGCCCTCACTCCGCAAGGTGAAGCAACAATGCTTGAACTGCGCGCTGTGCGGCAAGCAAGCTAGTATTAGTTATTCCACTGAGGACTTTCCCAGAGGAATAGGGGTTAGAGAAATAGGGGTCAGAGTCTGAGGTATCCCCACGTTTTTCCGATTATGATCAACCAGTTAACGCTGGCTAGGCTGGAAACAAGTGCGCGCATGGCGCAGTCTTCAAGGTGACTAAACCGATAGAGTACTGACGACCATGCGCGCCAGCCAAGTATTGCAGAAGTACCTGTGTGATTCATTGGAGCCGATGCACGCGCTGCGCGAGGCGGTTCTGTTGCGGTCAGTTGAGGCACTCATTGCGGCGCAGCGATTGACCCTGACGAGAAAAACAGGGGTCAGAGTGCACTTTTCTTGTGTGCAAAATCTTTAAAAGTTAACTCTGACCCCTGTTTTCTTGGTACGTAACAATTCATTCAAATAGATGCGGCTTAGCGGCACAGCTTAACTCTGACACTAGGAAAAATAGGAGATCTCCATGGATATTACAGTGAAGCAAAAAGCGCTACGGGATGCTGTGGACCATTTGCGCGAGAAGGCTTGCGGAATGTCGAGGGCAGAACGGCAAGATGGGTTGATTGATGTGGGCTGCGCGGCCTCAGTCGTGGACGTCGCATCGCTAGACGATCCGGACGCCGATCGCATTAAAGAAGAGACAAATAAACTTGTCGATGAGGCGGAGCTGATTGTTAAAGCACACGATCAAAATGGTGTGCTCACTGAGGCGCTCTCCACACGGGTAAGGGCCATCAGTAATCGTCGCCGAATCTAAGGAAAATAGGGGCCAGAGCATCTTCTATTCGTGCCCGGCACCTAGAAAATGCATCCTGGCCCTAATTCTCCGTTCTTTTTGTTATTGCAACTCCAGCTCTTGGAGGGGTCACTACATTGTTGATGTAGCGCATGCCAGAATTTGGCGCTATAGCACTTGCAAAAACAGGGGGCAGAGTCTTAGGTATCCCCAAGTTTTCAGGCCGCCAGCTGCATTTGATCGGCGACCGCTTGCGGCAACGATTTCAAGCGCTCTAGCCATCGGGAGATAAGTTCCAGCGGCCATCGCCTGACCAATGCTTCGCGGCCAACGCGCAATGTCGAATAGAGTTTGCGCGCACTCCTGTTGGGCGAGAGCCAATGTGCGATGCCGGTGGATTCGCAGCCCAGGCTAAATGGGGTCAGAGTACAGTTTCCCTGTGAGCGGCGCTCTAGAAAGTGCACTCTGACCCTAGTTTTGCTCATAAGCTCTGTGCCGTACTCGGCGCACCACAAGCCGCTGCTACAGACTTGAGTTGCCAAGCCGAACACTTCACGCATCGGATCAATCAGGGGATGACACATGCAAGCGATCCGCGTTGCCGCAATGAAGATCTTGACGCTCTTTGCCATCGTGTTGGTGGCAGGCCCGGCGCAGTCGATGTCGCTTGACTGGCGACCGGTCTACTTCAGACAGGGGCATCCGCTTGTAGGGGAGAACCTTGAGCAATCGATGGACAACACGGGTGGGCTTCAACACGAGAATCTACAGATGAATGTGTCGATCATGAAGGAGTATCCGAACGTCGTTTATGACTTGATGGGAAGAGCGAATGCAACCGAGTGCAGCCCTGCATCGTGCATGATGTTGTCCGCACGTCGCGCCGAACTGGTTTATGACTATCTGCTGGAGCAGGGCATTCCCGCTTGCCAGATCAAGACCATCGTCGCCGCCGGCACCAGCAGCCCGATTGCGCGACCGCAGGATGATGCGCCCCCCGACAGGGCCGTGCACCTGTTGGTGACACTCGGCAAGACGTGCTGATGCAATGAGAGACGTCCCACCGGACCTATGACGCAGAGCAAATACAGCATGGCCTTGACCGCCATCTCGCGGGATCGGCTGTCGTCGGGTCGAGCGACTACTTCTTCGACGCCTGCAAAGAAACGGCGCCACGATGGCTACGGTGCGTCATCGCCGCCGAGCAGTCGCTGCTCCGGAAGTCGGCTATGTGATCGACATGACACGGACACTGACGGACGACTCGAACGCTCCCATGTGAGGACCTACTCGGCGTGGCGCTAGCCGTCCCAACGCGGAAAAAGAAATCGCATGCAGCGACGATTCGTGTCATCTTATAACTCTTAGTGTCGGATGCCTTTAGAACCGCCACGGTAAAGTCATGCAGCAATGCGCCTCAGTCGCTAGAGAGACAATATGAAGAAGCATCTCGCCGTACTGCTGCTAATCGTGGGCCTGGTCTGTAGCGCGCCCGCGCTCGCCCAATCCTTCAAGTCGCCCTTGCTCGGCAAGTGGGTGCTCGATGTCGCGAGCATGCCGGCGCCGCCCGAGCAGCGGCCGAAGAGCGGCGCGATTACCTACAGCGATGTTGGCAAGGGCAAGTGGCAGACGAATGCCGACATCGTCGGTGGCGATGGGCATGACATCCACGCCGTCGCCATCTATCCGCTCGATGGCACCGCTGCCCCAAGCAATGGATACCCGACGATCGACACGACGGCCGTGTGGCTGCCGGCGCCGAACGTAATGGTCGCTGCGTTCTACTTGAAGGGAATGCCACGCACGACGCGCACCTACACCGTCGCGCCTGACGGCAAGACGATGACCGAAACCGTGGTCTGGTTGAACATCAACGGCCAGCCGGCAATCACGATGAACCGCTTCAACCGCGCGGAGTAGCCGATGACGCGTAGGCGACGTCTGCGATAGCGCTGCACTGCCGGCTGCGGCCGCCAGGCCAAGCGCCAATCCGGCCATGCACGTGGCCGGCAGCGCGCTGGGGGGAACTGCGTATACATGAAGACTGGTTGATCCGAGCCTAAGTCGTATCGCACTACGAAGCGACGCAGGCTTTGGATAGACAGGAGCGATATGAGCGGTTTGAAAATTTCGTGCGGCGATCTCATCACAGACGAAAAGCCGGGTTCCACGCTCGAGCGCGGGTTTGAGGATCTGTCGACTTCTGATGGTTCTGGCGCACCATACTCTAGACCCGCCTAATCCGTTGCTGGCATCAATCAGCCACTCACCATCCTGATGACCACATTCCAATTCCAACCACGCTGGAAGGAGGAACTCGTCTGCATCGGACCGGGCGGCGAGTTCGTGCTGGACTTCCCGATGGGCGTGCCCACGGTCTACGTGCCCACCGAGCATGCCTGGGCGCAGAGTGCACCTGCATGGGCGCGCGAGCTGTGGCCGGTGTTCAAGACCGAGCTTGAAGCATGGTGCGAAGAGCGCGACGTGCAGTTCTTTCTGGATGGCTCTGCCAAGTGCTACGGAGCTGTCGCCAAGGCCTAGGTGATCACGATGAACGCAGGCGGACGCGCGTGCCTTGGTATCCTAAGCCGCCATCGCAGCAAGGTGTCCAATGAGCGAGAGTACAGAGCGTGGTGACGCGACGAACGTCCCGCTGTATTACCTGATTACGCCGGAATCGCACGAGGTGCTCGGCCCCTGGGCGGACGCGTTCCCGGCGTACACTGTCGTCGTCGGCTACTCGAGTCTCGGCCACTTCTTTTTGCATGATCCGGCCAGCCAGGATTACGCGGTGTTGCATCCGTTCAAGGCCGCGGGCAAGTCGTATGGCGCGCATGCCTCTACCGCGGCGTTCGAGGCGGCCATCCTGCGCGATCCGGGCTTTGAGGAGTACGTGCTACGCGGCGACCACGTACGGGAAATCGCTGCGCGTCTCGGCCCGTTGAAGCCTGGACAGATCTATATCCCGCAGCCCTATCCGACGCTGGGCGGAACGGAGGCACCTGAAACGTACGACAAGGGCGATGTGTGGGTGTTCGCTGACCTCGTCGCGCAAAGCGTGGGTTTGTGACGCAAACTGGAATCACACCGCGGGGCGCGATCTTCTAAAGAAAACCCAGGCGGCACCGGATCGCCGCCTGGACCACACCGAACGAGGGAACCGCAGAGGCTGCGCCTCAGTGCTTCGCGGCCTTGCGCCGGTACACACCATTGAAGCTCACATTGGCTCCGCCGCACTGCAGGTTATCCGAGACGACCATCAGGTCGCCGAGCAGTTGCAGGCGGACCTTGCAGTCGTCCTCGCTCAGCTCCAGCCGATTGCCTTCGGGAAAGCCGCGCGCGGTGACGGCGCCCAGGTTCGGGCCGCCGGGCCTTTCCTCGGGACTCGGGTTGGCGCTGGGCCAGTAGGCATCGCCGTTGGCGGTGATGGTGCCGTCGCCATTGGCGATCAGTTGCAGTTCGTTGTCGCCGTCGTGCCATTGACCGACCCAGGCCTGCGGCTTCGGGGCGGCCGTCGCCGGCAGTGGCTGCACGCTCGACGCCGCCACCCAGCCGGCGCTGCCGCCGACCTTATTGGGGTAGAACGCGCAGACGAAGCCGCCCTGACGCTGCGCCAGGATCACGGTGTCGTCCTTGACCACATAGGCGCGCTGCCGGCACGCGGCCTCGCCCTTGGCCGGGCAGCCGTCGTCGTCGTTGAGCAGGTACAGGCGCGGCACCGCGACCTTGGCGAGCGAAAACCCGGCCGTGCTCATGGGGAAGCCGCCGTTGCGGCACATCGCGGTGTCCTCGTCCGGGGCAGCGTGGGCCAGTGCGGGAACCGCCAACAAGGCGAGCAGCCAGGTCTTGTGCATCAGAGTCGCTCCAAAGGTGGGGAGACAGTGTGGGCCACCGGGGGTGAACCGGTGGCGAGCGAACGATGGGCGAG
This sequence comes from Xanthomonas rydalmerensis, assembly GCF_033170385.1. NCBI lineage: Bacteria > Pseudomonadati > Pseudomonadota > Gammaproteobacteria > Lysobacterales > Lysobacteraceae > Xanthomonas > Xanthomonas rydalmerensis. The sequence continues at coordinate 56,647 of NZ_CP126170.1, forward strand.
GAGGTGGCGGCGTCTGGCCGGCATGACGCTGTGGCGCGCGGCACGGCTCATCGCACGTCATGCGCGTCGACCAGCGGCATCGACGCCGGCGAACGCCTCGGACTGTAAGGTGGATGCCATCAGGCACACCGCGGGATAGCCTTGCGTCGATCCAGGCTTCAGACGCAAGAGGGTGGTGGCATGGCAGTGAAGTACCGGGCGGGCGATGTCTTCGCGGTCCCTTGGACACGGCGGTGTATGCGCTCTGCCAGGTGCTGTGGGCGCCGCAGGGCGACTATCGCAAGGTGGTCGGCTTCTGTGTGCTGGAACATCAGGCCTCGGCCCCGACGCTTGGTCCGTCGCCGGCACGGCCGCTGCCGGTGCGCGATGGCGACAAGGACATCCGATTGCTGTTTACCGGCGCCCAGAAGCTCAAGAGCGGCGACTGGCAACTCATCGGCCACGCGCCGCTGCCCAGCGACGCCAGGGAACGGCTGACCTTCCACATCACCGGCGCCTTGCACGAGGGCGATACCTTCGTGCGGATGTTGTCGGTGGACGAGTACGCTCGCTATCCGTCGATGTCGGTGCTCGGATTCGAGCTGGTGCAACGACTGCTCAGCGACAGCCGGTGATCGAGGGCACCGGCCGTTGACGGGCACTTGCCGCTCGGCGAGCATCGCATGCAGGTTCAACGGGGCGTGGCCGGCGCCGCACATCACGTCTGTCTGGATCAGGTGACACCATGCCCGCAAGCCTGCTGACCGAGGTTGTGCTGCGCCCACTGTTCGAGATCGTCCTCTACGGCCTGTGCTACGTCGTCGGCATGCTCGTGGTGCCGGCGTTCTCGTTCGGCTATTACAGCGTCGAACCCTGGAGCAGCAAACGGCGCAGCAAATCCGGCAAGCGCAGCGCCTATCTGGCCCCACGCGTGGTCTCGGCCGACGCGGCGGCCTTCTGGGGCGGGTTCGCCCTGGTGGGATTGGGGCTGTCGGGCTATGCGCTGTGGAGCGCGGCGGGCGCTTAACCTCGAAGCGGCTGTATCGCGCTACGCTTTCTGGCCTTGGACTGCAATGGATTGCACCTATGCCGCATTCCGGCACCTGCTTCATCACGCGATACACGCTGTCGGCGCTGCGCGATCAGATTCACCAAAGACCCGAACTGGTGATGGCGCTCGAAGGCTTGATCGAGGTGGAAGAGGAACACTTCCCTGATCCGCCGACCTACGCTGCGCTGTCGCATCTGGCGCAATGTAGCGCTTGCCAGGCCTGGAGTGCGCTCTGGCTGGAGGCACAGTTTCCCGAGAGCGGGGCGTGGCGCGAGCGCGTCGCTCGCTATTGCTGCTTCAGCATGTTCGAGGCAGTGACCAAGCCGGACAGGGTGGTGCGGATCGGGTTCGAGTTGTTCCGTGGCGAGGATCCGACCTGGTACCTCAATGACGCGATCTGCGTGCAGTTCTGCCCGTGGTGCGGGCAGCGACTGCCCGATCGTCCGTTCGAGCCGGATCTGGAGCCGGAGCCGGGGCAAACACCATGACGCCGTGCCGCCGCAGCGTCGCTTTGACCGCTTTAGCGCAACCGGAACGGTTGAACGCCGTGCAGGGTCCTGTCCCCACCTGGCCTTCGCCTCGTCCTGCTTCAAGGTCGCCGGCGTGTGGCTCGCTGCCGCGATCGGCATCTGGGCGTCTCTGGGTGCGCGTGCCTGTCTACGAAGGATGCGATGACTTGTCATGCACGCGTGCTGCAATGGGTCCGGCCGGTTGCGGCGATGGCGTCCGGTTCTGGCCGCCGGACGCTGCGAGCGCGGCACCAACAGCGCCGCGTCCGCTGGCCGCAGGCGATTGCGCCGGGCCGCACGACGCACCGCGCCGCTGTCCACCCTGGACCGACGCGCCCGCGTTTATCCTCCGGGACTGCGCATCCGCGCCTGCACGCATAACGCAGTCGCGCCGATGCGTGCGTCCGTCATCCGATCGTTCGAGAGTCAAGCTGCCGCATGCATCCTGTTATTCACTTCCGCTCCCGCCTGTTCGAGGTGAGCGCCGAGCCGGAAAATCCGATCAATCCGATCCGCGGCAGTTCGCTGCTGGACTGGCTGCGCGTGCGTGTGGGCCACGCCATGGTCCTGTCCGAACCGGACCCGGAGGATTGGGGCTGGGCTTCCGAAGCGGAATGCCAGGGGCGCAGCTATCTGGTCGGCGCCTACGCCGAGGAAGAGGTCGATGGCAACCATACCTGGATGCTGCAGATCGAAAAGCAGCGCTCGTTCTGGGAGCGCATCCTCGGCCGGCATGCGATGCGCGACGACGATCCGTGCTTTGCGCAGTTGCATGCGCTGATCGCCGCCGAACCGCGGTTCACCGAGGTCGTGGTGGAGCGCGAACCCTGACGGCCGGTGTGGTCTCGGCGGCAACGCCGTACGGCACACTGCGGTGATGCCGCCGGGCTGCAGTACGGCCGCCATCGCGCTTGGGTATGCTCGGCGGCCCGTCTCCATCCGCGTGCCACGATGCTGATCCGAACCCTGTCGCTGTTTCCGCTGCTGTCGATCGGCATTGCGCCCGCGCTGATGGCAGCGCCCAAGCATTGCCTGCCGTACGGGCCGACCCAGGTCACTTTGTCCGGCACGCTGGCGCCGTCGTCCGTCGAACCCGCCGCGCCGCATGCGCACACGCATGCCGATGCCGGTGCGGCAGCCACCCAGGAAGAGGTGCTGATCCTGCCGCAGCCGTTGTGCGTGGCGGCGTCGGCGGACGGACGCCAGCCGCGGCACGAGCAGGTGCGCCAGCTGCGGCTGGCGGTCACCGTGGACCAGGCGGCGCATCTGCGCGAGGAAGGCACTGGGCAGGTGGTGCGGGTGACGGGACGATTGGCGCATGCGCCGGCCGGCCCGGACGCACCGCCGCTGCGCCTGAGCGTACTCGGAGTGGACAGCGATTGAGGCACGCCCTGATGACGTGCTGGCGCGCGCGGCCGCGCCCGCATTGACGGCGCGCAGCGCCTGGTCGAGGATCGCCGGGCCGCGCCTGGCGGCCCAAGGGGTCGGCGATCCATGAGGGGAATGCGGTTCCTGTATGCGATGAGCCTGTGGCTGAGCGCGTTCGCCGCCACCGCGGGCGAGTCGCCGGTGAGTACGGTCCAGACGTTCTATGCCTGGGCGATCGCGCCCGAGCATGCCGACGGCGACGTCGCGCAGGTACGGCATCTGCTGGGGCGGGAATTGTTCGCGGCGCTGGAGGCGCAGCGCGCCTACGAGGCGGCCTGCGCCAGGCGAGTGCCGGCAGACGTCAAGCCGCACATGCTGGACCAGAGTCCGTTCTTCCTGTGGCCGGACCAGCCCACCGCGATGGTCTCGACGATCGCGCAGGTCAAGGGCGACACCGCCCGGGTGCGCGCCCGCCTAGCCGTCGATAGCCTGCAGTGGACGGACACGGTGGTGCTCGGCCGGCAGGACGATCGCTGGGTGATTCTCGACATCGCCTGGCGGGAAGGAACGCTCACCCGGCGCCTGGCCGAATTCGCCGCGCAGCGCTGCACGCCTTGATGGGCCACTGGCGCGGGCGAGGGCGTCCGTGCCCAGGGTGTCTGCGCGATGTGGTGACGCGCAGGCCTGACCAGGTGGCGGCGCAGTGAGATGCAGGTCCGCGGATGTCCGCTTCGCGGCGTGGCGCGACGTGAAGCGGTCACGCGCCGCCGCGTCGTGGCCCTGGCGCCGCCATTGCAATGGCCGTGCAACACAAACGACATATCGTGCCGCGCTGCGCCACCGTATGGCGCATGCCGTCGCGGGCTGCTGCGCAAGCCGAACGGACTCGATTCTGCGCGCTCACAAGGATCCGACATGCTGCATCCCCAACTCTCCCCGCGGCCGCTGACCGCGCGCGCCGCGCCGGCCCGTACCCGCCTGGCGCAGGCCTGCGCCGCCCTGGTGCTGGCCTCGGTCGCCGCCGCTGCCGCCGCGCAGGACAGCGCGCCGTCGCTGGCCGGCAGCGAGACGCGGCCGGCCAATGTCGCCGGCAATGGCGATGCGGCAACCTCGCTGGACACCATCATCGTCACCGCCGAGCACCGCGAGCAGAACCTGCAGGAGGTGCCGGTGTCGGTGGGCGTGGTGCAGGGCGAGGCGATGCGCGACTTCACCGCCGGCGGCGACGACACGCTGCTGGCGCTGTCCGGCCGCGTGCCCAGCTTCTACGCCGAAACCACCACCGGCCGCATCTTCCCGCGCTTCTATATCCGCGGCCTGGGCAATATCGACTTTTATCTCGGCGCCTCGCAACCGGTGTCGATCATCCAGGACGATGTGGTGCTGGAGCACGTGGTGTTGAAGTCGAACCCGGTCTACGACGTGGACCAGGTGGAAGTGCTGCGCGGCCCGCAGGGCTCGCTGTTCGGCCGCAACACCACCGCCGGCATCGTCAAGTTCGACAGCATCAAGCCCAGCGACGACTACACCGGCCGCGTCACCGCCAGCTACGGCAGCTACAACACGGTCTCGGTCGACGGCGGCATCGGCGGCCCGATCAACGACGTGCTGTCGTTCCGCGTGTCCACCTTGTACCAGCACCGCGACGACTGGGTGGACAACACCTACAACGGCCCCAGCGCCGACGGCACGGTCACCCCGAAGAAGGACGCGATGGGCGGCTACGACGACCGCAACGCGCGACTGCAACTGCTGCTGAAGCCGAGCGAGAACTTCTCGCTGCTGGGTTCGTTCCACACCCGCGACTACGACGGCACCTCCACCCTGTTCCTGCGCGGCGCGCTGACCAAGGGATCCAACAAGGTCGACGTGCCGCGCGACCAGGTGGCCTACGACGAAGCCCACGACAACCCGCAGGCGTACAAGACCCACGGTGCCTCGCTGAAGGCGATCTACGACTTCGGCGGCGTCTCGCTGACCTCGATCAGCGCCTACGAGACCACCTCCGGCTACAGCCGCGGCGACACCGACGGCGGCGCCGCGGCCAACTTCCCGGTCAACGGCGTACCCAACGGCTACGGCCAGTCGATGGGCCAGGTGCGCGACCTGGACCAGTACACCCAGGAACTGCGCCTGGCCAGCGAAGGCGACGCGCCGCTGCAGTGGCAGGCCGGCGCGTTCTACTTCGACGGCAAGGACACCACCGATTTCTACCAGCGCGCCTACTTCCTGCAGACCGCCGCGCGCAATCCCAACAACTGGGTGCGCCTGCACAACAGCAACACCTCCTGGGCCGGCTTCGGCCAGCTGACCTACAAGGTCACCGATGCGCTGACCCTGACCGCCGGCGTGCGCCAGACCCGCGACAGCAAGGAGACCAAGCTGCTCAAGACCGCCGACACCGCGGCCGGCGTGGTCACCTACAAGGGCCGCCGCGACGTGCGCCTGGCCGACACCCAGCCGAGCTGGGACCTGAGCGCGATGTACGAGCTCAACCCGAACGTCAACGTGTACGCGAAAGTCGCCCGCGGCTTCCGTGGCCCGACCATCCAGGGCCGTTCGGCGGTGTTCAATTCCGACTTCACCACCGCCGACTCGGAAACCATCCTGTCGTGGGAAGCGGGCATCAAGAGCAACCTGTTCGACAACCGCCTGCGCCTGAACGTCACCGGCTTCACCTACACCGTCGACGACATCCAGCTCAACGGCAACGACTCCAACGGCAACGGCGTGCTGTTCAATGCCGACAAAGCCAAGGCCTACGGCATGGAAGCCGATCTGGACTGGCGCCCGATCCCCAACCTGTCGCTGACCGCCGGCCTGAGCCTGCTGCACAGCGAGATCCAGGACAAGCGCGTATACGCGCAGGTGTGCGGCCTGAACGGCGTGGTGGTGTGCACGGTGAAGGATCCGACCATCCGCATCGGCAGCAACACCTTCGCCCAGATCGACGGCAACCCGCTGCCGAACGCACCCAAGTACAACGTCAACCTGGCCGCCCGCTACGACATCCCGGTCAACGACGGCGGCGCGTTCTTCGTCGCCACCGACTGGAACAAGCAGGGCTACACCAGCTTCGTGCTGTACGACTCCACCGAGTTCACCTCCGACGGCAACTTCGAAGGCGGCCTCAAGCTGGGCTACACCGGCGACTACGGCGCATGGGAAGTGGCCGCGTTCGCCCGCAACATCACCAACGAGAAGAACCTCAAGGGCGTGATCGAGAACTACATGGCGGCCGTCTACAACGAACCGCGCATCGTCGGCGTCTCGTTCAACCTGCACTGGCACTGATCGCAGGGCGTCGTAGCACCACGTCGGCACCACCTGCCGGCGCCAGCGGGCGGGAGGGCGAGAGTCCTCCCGCCCGTTTGCGTTTCTCAGAAGCATGTTGCCGTAGCTGTAGCCCAAGCCATATCCCTGGCAGTTGCAGTTGCCGTCGCTGTTGCTGTTGCTGGGCTTTGGCTGTCGCTTTTTATCTGCCGGGTTCCCTTCCGAAGCGGCGGCCAGTTCGGGGAAAAACCCGAAGGGCGGCGCACAGGGATGTGCGCCGTTCGCGGCAGGGGCAGGATGCCCCTTCCGCGAATCCCCGGGCTGGACGCGGACCCGGAGCGCGCAGCGCGGAGGGCGCGTAGGCAGGGCGCGCTTTCTTTTGGTTACCTTTTCTTTGCGCGAGCAAAGAAAAGTAACTCGCCCGAAAGGGCGAAAGCCTTTGCTTTTGCTTGACATGACTGTCGGAAAAGAATGACCGTAGGAGCGGCATCAGCCGCGACCGCGACCTTCGCGTTAAAGCCCGGTCGCGGCTAAAGCCGCTCCTACGACCGCTCGCGACCCCCGCGACCCCGAGGCCCAACCCCAAGGCCCGAGGCAAACCTGCCGCCCATCCCAGATCCCATGGCGACCCAGCCCCTGCTCTGCTAAAGTCCGCGCCCAGCGCTGCCGGGTCCGGCAGCCGGGCACAGCCGCCGCCATGCCTTCATCCGTGAGTCTTTCGGGGGGAGTGGTGCATGCGCGTCGCGCGGTCGGTGTTGTCCTTGTCTGTGGTGTCCGTCTTACTCGGCTTGGCGCCGCCAACGCGGGCGGCTGCCGCCGATGCCGCACCTCCCCCTGATCCCACCACCCTCGACCAGATCGTCGTCACCGGCGAGAAGAGCGGGCGCAGCGTGCAGGACACCACCAGCTCGGTCGCCGTCACCACCGAAGCGCGCATCGAGCAGGAGAACCTGCAGAGCGCCTACGAGGTGTTCAACCGCACCGCCAACATGGCGCAGACCTACGGCGACGCCGGCTTCAGCATCCGCGGCATCCGCAACATCGACGGCGGCAGCGATGCACCGCTGGCCACCATCTACCTGGACGGCGCCGCACTGCCGTGGAAGGCGATCAGCTGGGCGCCGCTGAGCCTGTGGGACCTGCAGCAGGTGGAAGTCCTGCGCGGTCCGCAGTCCACCCTGCAGGGCGAAAACGCCCTGGCCGGCGCGATCGTCCTGCGTACCGCCGAGCCGACCATGGACTGGCAGGGCAAGCTGCGGGTGCTGGCCTCCGATCCGTCCGACCGCAGTCTGGCCGGCGCCGTCGGCGGCCCGATCGTCGCCGACGAGCTGGCGTTCCGCGCCTCGGTGGAGCAGCGCAGCTTCGACGGCTACAACTGGAACCTCACCCGCCAGGCCGCCGACGATGCGCAGGTCTCGGCGATCTACCGCGGCAAGCTGCTGTGGACGCCGTCGGCGATCGCCGGGCTGAAGGTGCAACTGGGCTACACCCGCTCGCACCGCACCGGCCCATACATGTACAGCTACGTGCGCACCGACCTGCCCGACTATGCCGAGCACCGCTACGCCACCAACAACACCCCGGACCGCACCCGCAGCGACAGCGACATCGTCACCCTGCAGGCCGATTACGCGCTCTCCGACGCCTGGTCGCTGTCCTCGGTCAGCGCCTGGAACAAGGTCACCTCGTCCAGCATCTGGGACATGGACCATGGCCCGGACAACGCCGGCTACGCGCAGCGCCAGCTCGACGACACCACTGCCTCGCAGGAACTGCGCCTGCACTACGCCGGCGCCTCGGTGCAGGGCCTGATCGGCGCGTACTGGGCGCGGCATGTGGAAGACAACGACGCGCAACTGCTGAACAACGTCGCCACGCCGACCACGACCATCGCCGGCCTGCTGCGCGGCGCCGGCTTCCCGGCCGCCACCGCCACCGCGATCGCCACCCGCTACGCGCAGGCCTTGCCGGTGATTCCGGTCGACTACGTCAGCGCCAGCCCGACCCGTTCCAGTAACCGCGCGCTGTTTGCCGATGGCCAGTGGCAGGTCGGCAGCGGCTTCTCGCTGCTGGGCGGGCTGCGCTACGACCGCCAGCGCTACGCCATGGCTTCCGACACCACCGCCGCCTTCGCCGGCCGCTATCCCGACCCGGCCGCCTTCGCCGCCAGCGGCACTGCGCTGTACCGCGCGATCGTTGCGATCAACCAGGGCGTGGCCGGCATCGTGCGCTCGGCCAACGGCGAAGTGGCATGGAACACGCGCGACTTCGATGCGCTGCTGCCCAAGCTCGGGGCGCGCTACGACTGGAGCCCGGACCTGTCGACCAGCCTGGTGGTGCAGCGCGGCTACCGCTCCGGCGGCTCCAGCTTCAACTCGGCGCGCAGCCAGGCCTTTCCCTACGACCCGGAATACACCTGGAACTACGAAGCCTCGCTGCGCTCGCAGTGGCTGGACCGGCGCCTGACCCTCAACGCCAACGCCTACTACATCGACTGGAAGGACAAGCAGACCACCGCCTACTTCGGCCTCAACAGCTTCGACTACAACACCGTCAACGCCGGCCGCGCGCATCTGTACGGCGCCGAGCTCGAGGCCAGCCACCGGCCCAACGAGGCGTTCGACTGGTACGGCTCGCTGGGCTACGCGCGCACCCGCTACGACAGCTTCACCACCGTCGCCGGCGCCTCGATCATCGACTACGCCGGCCGCGAGTTCGCCTACGCACCGCGCTGGACCGCGGCGCTGGGCGCCAACTGGCGCTTCGCCGACGGCTGGCTGGCCAACCTCAATGCCAGCTTTCGCGACAGCGTCTACACCGATGTCGGCGCCGGCGCGGTGCAGCTGGCTTCGCGCACCGTGGTCAATGCCAAGTTCGGCTACGAGACCCTGGACTGGAGCGCGTGGATCTTCGCCAACAACCTGCTCGACCGCCACTACGTGCAGTACCGCTGGGCCACCGATCCGATCGCCATCCTGGGCGCGCCGCGCGTGGTCGGCATCGGCTTCGAGGCGCGCTGGTGATGCCTGCCGTTGCCACCGCCGGCTATCTGCTGGCCGCCGCGCTGGCGGCGCTGGCGTTCTACCTGGCCACCGCGCACCAGCGGCTGTGTCCGGCGTGGCGGCGGCACGCACGCGCGCTGCGCGTGGCCGGCACGCTGTTGTGCGTGGTGGCGCTGGGCGCGGCGGTCGTCGCGCTGGGCGTGTGGGCCGGCGTCTTCGCCGCGTTGAGCGCGACGATGCTGGCGGCGGTGGCCTTGCCGTACCTGGATGCCTGGCGGCAATTGCACGGAGGCGATGCCGATGTGGGCTAGGTGGCTGGCGGCGATCGTGCTCGGCCTGCCGCTGGCGGTAGGCGTCATCGGGCTGTGCGTGCTGCTGTGGCCGGGCGACCTGCAGGTGCACACACTGCCGTGGCTGTTGCTGGTGTTCCCGGCATGGATCTGTGCGATGTCGCTGGCCTTCGTGTTCCGCAGCGGCGCACGCGCGTGGCTGTGGCTGGGGACGGCGACCGCGCTGTGCTACGTGGCGCTGTTCCTGCTCAAGGCCAGTCATCTCGTGCAGGTGACCCCATGAAGGCCGCGACCCTGCGCCAGTTCCTGTCGGCGCACAGCTGGATGGGCCTGCTCGCCGGCATGGCCTTGTTCATCGCCTTCTATGCCGGGGCGATCAACGTGTTCACCCACGACCTGGAGCAGTGGCCGCGGCCGCCGGCGGTGCACGCGCCGGCGCTGCGGCCGGAACAGGCCACGCAGGCGCTGGCCGATGCGGTGCTGGCACGGCATCCGGCGCTGGCCGAGTCCTACACGCTGATGCTGCCCGGCGAAGGCCGCACGTTGCCGCAGTTCTATGCGTTCGGCCCGGCCGCGCAGCAGGCCTTCGGCGGCATCGTGCAGTTCCAGCCCGGCGCCGATGGGCAACCGGTGCAGCTGCCGCAGCGCAGTGGTTTCGTCGACTTCCTGTACGACCTGCACTTCACCGCCGGCTTGCCGCGCACCTTCGGCACCTACCTGTTCGGCGTGGTCTGCCTGCTGTACGGGCTGGCTCTGGTCAGCGGCGTGGTGCTGTACGCGCCGGTGCTGCTCAAGGACCTGTTCGCGCTGCGCCGCGGTCGCAACGTCAAGCGCCTGTGGCAGGACGCGCACAACGCCATCGGCATGTTGTCGCTGCCGTTCCACGTGATCTTCGCCTGGTCCGGCGCGGTGCTGACCCTGGGCGTGCTGTTGCTGGCGCCGTTCCAGTACCTGGTGTTCGACGGCAAGCTGATGCAGGTGCTGCAGCCGGACTTCGAACTGGCCCCGCACGTGCAGCCCGCGCACGTGGCCGCACCGATGCTGCCGGTGGCCGAGCTGGTGGCGAGGGCGCGCGCGGCCAATCCCGGCTTCGTGCCGGAGAGTCTGTCCTTCCACGATGCCGGCGACGCCAACGCGCAGGTGGAACTCTACGGCCACCAGGACCAGCGCCGGCTCAATACGCTGGCCGGCGTCGCCCTGCGCGCGGCCGACGGCAAGGTGCTGCGGGTGCTGTCGCCGCAGACCATGTCGCCGGGCGTGGCGTCGCTGCGCGGCCTGCAGACCCTGCACTTCGGCAACTACGGGCGTTGGCCGCTGCAGTGGCTGTACTTCCTGCTCGGGCTCGGCGGTGCGTTCCTGTTCTACAGCGGCAACCTGCTGTGGGTGGAGGCGCGGCGCAAGCGCCGCCAGCACGCGCAGCCGCTGCGCACCCACGTCATGGCACGGCTCACCACCGGCGTGTGCCTGGGCTGCGTGGCCGGGGTGTCGGCGCTGTTCGTGGCTGCGCGCCTGTTGCCGCCGGGGATGGAGCGCGGTGCGTACTACGCCGTGTTCGCGCTGGGTGTGGCCTGGGCGCTGCTGCGGCCGACCGCGCGTGGCGCCTACGAACTGCTGCTGGCCTGCGCGGTGCTGACTGCACTGGTGCCGTTGGCCGGCTTGCGCGGCGCCACCGGTTGGGTGGCACCGTGGAGCAGCGGCACGCTGCTGGCGATCGACGCCTGTGCGGTAGTGCTGGCCTGGGCCTATTGGCAGATGGCGCGCGCCGCGTACCGCCGCGGGCAGGGCGGCGATCCGCACAGTGTGTGGGCGTTCCCGCCGTTGCGCTGATGCTTGCCTGCCGCGTCACGCCGGCGCGGCAGGGCACCACTGTCACGCAACCGATCGTCCCAAAAGTGGACAATCACGCGCCGGTGCTTTTTCATGGTCGCGACGTGGGCACCGCAGCGTCCGCGCGAACCGAATCGGGGCACACGATGTGATGTGACCTGATCCGCACTTCGCGCCGCGTTGCCGTCGACAGGGGACTGCATGCACGAGCGTTACCAGGAGCCAAACGACGCGCCGCCGGGCGAGGCCTACGCGGCGCAATTGCGCAAGGGATTCGCCGGGCTGCGTTTCGATCCTCCGCTGGAACGGGCGTATCGCCACTACACCGCCGCCACACTGGGCTTCGCGCAGCGCGTGGCGGCCTCGCTGGGCGTGTTGATCGCGCTGCTGCTGCTGGGCTGGGACGCGGTGCATTTCGGCTGGCGCGGCGGCGGTCTGCCCGGCTATGCGGTTGCGGTGCGAGCAGCGACCCTGTTGGCGCTGTTGTGGGTGGCCGCCGCGATCCACCGGGCCGACACGCACGGGCCCGGCCGTGCCGCGTTGTTGTTGCTGGTCGGCGGCACCGGGCTGGTGCTGTCGAGCATCGGCTACCCGCCGCAGGAGCTGCGCTATGCGGCGGCGGTGATGACCCTGGTGATCGTGGCCGGCTTCTTTCCGCTGGGCATGGCGCTATGGCAGAGCGTGGCGGTGGCGCTGCTGCTGTGCGCGATCAGCGCCGTGTCCGGCCACCTGCTGCTGGACGGCGCGGCGCACGATGCCTACCTGCGCCTGCAGTGGCTGCTGTGGACCGCGGTGCCGGTCGGCGCGGTCGGCGGCTACCTGCGCGAACACTCGCGCCGCGAAGGCTTCCTGCAGCGGCGGGTGCGCGACGACGAAGCCTTGCGCGACGCGCTCACCGGGCTTGGCGACCGCCGCCGCTTCGACGAACACCTGGCGGTGGCGCTGGCCGAGCGCGGGCGCCTGCAGCGCGGGCTGGCGCTGATCCTGGTTGAGTTGGACGGCTTCGCCGCGCTGGCGCAGCGCAGCGGTGCCGGTGCCGCCGACCGCGCGGTGCTGGAGGTGGCCGAGGCCATGCAATGTCTGCTGCGTCCGCTGGATGTGGCCATGCGCATCGGCGCCGACCGCTTCGCACTGGTGCTGTACGACGCCAGCGGTGCGCACCTGCGCCAGGTGGCGCCGGCGCTGCGCGACATGGTCGAGGTGATGGCGATCGCGCAGGAGACGGCGGACGCGCGGCCGCTGACGGTCAGCGTCGGTGCGCTGCTGGCCGCGCCCGAGGACACGCCGGCCACGCTGATGCAGCGCGCCGAGGCGTTGCTGGACTCGGCGCGCGCCGTCGGCAACCGCGTGGTGCTGGCCGAGGACACCGGCTGGTAGCGCGCGATGCGCGCGCGTGCACGGTGCCGGATGCGGCGACAATCGCCGGCGCTGCCGGCGCACGTTCACTCCGCTGATCGCGACACCGGCGGGCGCAGCACGCAATACGTCGCCGCGCTCCAGCCAGCGCCATCCCTTCGCCCTTGGGCGCCAAGGCTGGAACCCGTACTTGGCGTACTAGTCCAGCGCCACGGTCTGGCGAGGGCTTGGCCAGAACAGGGCGGCCTGGCCCCACCCCGCGGCGCTGCCGAAGCCCAACTGCCAGATTTCGCCATCATGGATGAGGAAGCTGTTGCCCAGCTTGTCGACCCGTGGCCCGCTGTAGCCGCCGGTCAAGCCGTTGCGCGTGACGGTCTCGAGCAATCGTTGCCGTTCGGTGCGATCGGATGGGCCGGCGCTCAGGCGGGACGGCAGTGAGAGCATCTCGCGCTCGCTGTACTTGAAGCAGTTCAAGGCGCAGCGATTGGCGTAGAAGAACACGGGATCGGTGCCGGCGTCATGCGCGAGGATGGCGTACGGCGCATGCGTGTGCAGCCAACGATAGCGATCTGCGATGGTGTCGGGGCAATACAGCCGGTGACCGCTGAGCGCGCGATAGCAGTCGTCGATGCGCGCGAGCAAGATCAGTTGGCGATCGGAAGGCGGCATGGGTGCGTGTAAGTCGCCCGCAGGAGCGGGGATTGTCGCGGAGACTGCGCGATCGTGGACGTGACGCCGCGCATGCTGTGCGCATCCTCGGCGGTGTGTCTACGACGTTGTCACGCACGCGAGGCGGCGCACGGACGCTCAGAACGTCCCACGCTGCACGAACGGCACCTGCGCGTAGAGCCGGCGCTCGCCGCCGCGCGGGTCGTGCGCCAGGCGGCTGTCGGTGTCGAACAACAGGGTTTCGCGCTGGACCAGCGAATACGGTTCCCAGCGCGGCAGGCCGGCGTGGTTGGGGTCGCCATGGCGGGCGAAGGCCAGCAACGCTGCGCTCATCGCATCGGCCATGCGCTGCGCGTCGGCACCATCGCCGGTGCGCGACCCGGATTGGTGGATGTTGTCGAACACCAGCGGGATGTCCAGGGTGTGGAAGGCGCCGAACTTGCCGCCGTCCAGCGGCGAGCCCCAGTCCAGCTGGTAGACCCAGGTCGGCGCGCCCTGCCGCGCGCGCGCCTCGGCTTCCTCCACCGCCCCGCGCCAGGAGCGGCCGGCGGTGGTCGCGGCGAAGAACACCTCGCTCGGCGTGTAGTGCGGATACAGCCGCCGGTATTCGGCGATCACCACCTGCGGCGACAGGTCCACGAACTGCTCCTGCGCCAGCTTGTCCGGCAAGGCATCCCAGCTCAGCGCGAAGTTGGCCGGATCGTGGCCGAGGAAGGCGCGGGTCTCGTCATGGGTGTTGCCGATCACCATCGGGATGCGCGCCGATTGCGGCGGCGCGTCCGGCCAGAACGGATGCCGGTGCAGCACCTGCGCATCCAGCACCGGGCCCAGGTACAGCGCGGTGGTCTCGGCGCGCGACGGGTCGGGCGTGCGCGTGGCCTCGAGCACGCGCTGTAGCGGCAGCGTGCGCAGCGTGTCCAGCTGCGAGGGCTTCAGCTGCAGGGCCTGCAGCAGCAACTGCGCGCGCTGGCTGGCGGCGCGCGGCCCGGCGGCGGTGACCTGCTGCCCGCTCATGGTCCAGGCGCGGTGGAACAGGCCCTGCGCGGCCGGCATCGCCATCAGCGTGGCGATCTTGGCGCCACCGCCGGACTGGCCGAACACGGTGACGTTGCCGGCATCGCCGCCGAACTCGGCCGCGTGCGCGCGCACCCACTGCAATGCCTGCACCAGGTCGAGCTGGCCGACGTTGCCCGAGGCGGCATAGGCGTCGCCGCCGAACGGCGCCAGGTACAGATAGCCGAACGCGTTGAGGCGGTGATTGACGCTGACCACCACCACGTCGCCGCGCTGGCACAGGCGCACGCCGTCGTACAGCGGGTCGCTGCCGGAGCCGTTGTTGTAGGCGCCGCCGTGGATGTAGAACAGGATCGGGCGCCGCGCGCCGTCGCGCAGGCCCGCGGTCCAGACGTTGAGGAACAGGCAGTCCTCGCTGACCGGCTCGGACCCGCCGCGCTGCGGCGCCGACGCGGCATAGGCGCTGCAGTCGCGCACGCCGTGCCACGGCTGTTCCTGCAACGCCGGCTGGAAGCGCCGCGGCGCGGTGTCGGCGCCGTAGGGAATGCCCTTGAACACGCACACGCCCTGATCGCGCACACCGCGGATGCGGCCGCTGCGGGTGCGTGCCAGCGGCGCCGCCGGCGTCGACAGCGCCGCGGTCGCCAGGCCCGGCAGCGCGCCGCTCAAGACCAGGGCGCCGAGCGCGCCGTCGCGCAGGAAGCGGCGGCGGCCATGGTCGTCGGGGATCGCCGCGTCGGGCGCGGCAGGGGGCGGGGCGGGCAGGCGAGGGCGGGCGGTCATGCGTGGATGGGGTCCTGGCTAGGCGATCGGAGACGTGGAAGGAGTGGCAAGCGGCAGCGGGTGTGACTGCCGGCGACCCCGCCGCGTGATGGGTGTGGGCGGGCCGGGCATCGCCGCGTGGTGGAGGCGGTGCCCACGGCGAGGCTCACGGCGTGCCTGCCGGTGGCGCGATCGGCGCGCGAGCACCCGGATCGTCCTGCACGTTGCGCATCCAGCTCAGCGCCAGTTGCGGCCACGCCGCCAACGGCAGGCCGGCAATACCGCGGGTGCCGAAGCCATGGCCGCCGTGCGCGAACAGGTGCAGCTCGGCCGGCACCCCGGCCTGGCGCAGCGCCTGGTAGAACAGCAGGCTGTTCTCCTCCGGCACCACCCGGTCGTCCTGCGCGTGCACCAGGAAGGTCGGCGGCATGCCGGCGTGCACGCGGTTCTGCAGCGAGTAGGTGGCCATGGTCGCCGGGTCGGGGTGGCGGCCGAGCAGGCGTAGCCGCGAGCCGGTGTGCGCCGCGGTGCCGCTGCCCATGTCGATGACCGGGTACAGCAACAATAGGAAGTCCGGCCGCGCGCTGACCCGGTCGATCGCATCGCGGGCCGGGTACACCGGGTCGTCGTAGCGGGTGCCGAGGCTGGCGGCGACGTGACCGCCGGCGGAGAAGCCGATCGCGCCGATGCGGTGCGGGTCCACCCCGTAGTCGGCGGCATGTGCGCGGATCAGGCGCAGCGCGCGTTGCGCGTCGGCCAGCGGCTGGTCGCGCGCCGTAGCGCCATCGGCGGCGGCGTCGGGAAGCCGGTACCGCAGCACAAACAGGGTGATGCCGGCCTGTTCGGCGAAGATAGGCACCAACGCGGTGCCTTCCTTGTCCAGCACCACGCGCGCATAGCCGCCGCCCGGGGCAACCAGCAGGGCGCTGCCGTTCGGCGTCTTCGGCCGGTACACCACCAGGTAGGGCTGGTAGCGACCGCTGAGCGCGCGATCGGGCAGGGCCGGGTCGTCGCTGCGCTCGACCAAGTGCGGTTGATCGGGACCAGCCGTCGATCCCGGCGCCGGACCTGGCCACAGCGGCAGCCGCGCCGCCAGCTCGGCGGCGCTCTCGCTGGCCGGCCGCTCGGCCGCCGCGGCCGTGCCGAGGGCACCCAGCAGCAGGCCCAGCGCCGCCAGCACGGCGATGCACGGACGGGACCGATGCCTGCCGCGGCGCGGGGACAACGGTTCGGCGGGGCGCAGACGGGTGGGGAGCAGCAGGGCCGACATCGTCGAGATCTCCGTCGTGGATGGAAGAAACCCGCGTGGCGCGTGACCGACGAGGGCGGTGGCCCCAGTGTGCGCGTGGCCTGCGCCAACGCATGACGCTGTGTTGCTGTTGCTGTTGCTGTTGCTGTTGCCGTTGCCGTTGCCGTTGCCGTTGCCGTTGCCGTTGCCGACTCCCGACTCCCGACTCCCGACTCCCGACTCCCGACTCCCGATTCCCGATTCCCGATTCCCGATTCCCGACTCCCGACTCCCGACTCCCGACTCCCGACTCCCGATTCCCGATTCCCGATTCCCGGCTCTTTGCCGCACCGCACATTGCCAATGACACCGGTTTACCATATACAACGGCGCAACGCGCTGTCGATGCGCGGCGCAGCAATTCCCCGACCCCCATCCTTGCGGAGATGCCCTTGAGCCTTCCTTCCGGCCCGTCGCAGACGCCACCGCCCGCGTTGGCCGACATCGCGGCCCGCTTCGTCCAGGCCCGTCGCCAGGGCCGCGCGCTGCCTGATTTCCCCGGCGTCATCCCGGACGATCTGGAGACCGCCTATCGCGTGCAGGACCTGGCGATCGCGCAATGGCCGGACCGCGTGGTCGGCTGGAAGGTCGGCTACATCGCCCCCGAGCGCCGCGACCACTCCGGAGACGAGCGTCTGCTGGGCCCGATCTTCGCCGCTGCGCTGTGGAATGCTACCGGTGGAACAGCGGACATCCCGGTGTTCGACGGCGGCTTCGGCGCGGTCGAGGCCGAGTACGTGCTGCGTCTGGATGCGGACGTGCCGGCCGACCAACTGGACTGGACCGCGGAACAGGCAGCGCAGGTCCCGTCCACGCTGTTCATCGGCGTGGAAGTGGCCAGCAGCCCGCTGGCCACGATCAACCAGCTGGGGCCGCGCGTGGTGATCTCCGATTTCGGCAACAACAACGGCCTGCTGCTGGGGCCGCAGGTGCCGGACTGGAGCACGCTGGACGAGACCGCGCTGCGCGCCGAAACCTGGATCGAGGGGCAGTGCGTGGGCAGCGGCGGCGCCACCCTGCTGCCGGGCGGCCTGCGCGCGGCGTTCGCGTTCGCGCTGGCGCGTTCGGCCAGGCGCGGGCGGCCGCTGCGCCGCGGCGAGCTGATCGCCACCGGCAACGCCACCGGCATCCACGACATCGCCATCGGCCAGCAGGCGACGATCCGCTTCGACGGCTACGGCGAACTTCACTGCAGGGCGGTCGCGGCCTAGGCTGCGACGGCAATGACGCGCGGGAGGGCGCAGCATGATCACTCGTAGACGATTCCTGGGCGCGGGCCTGACCGCGGCGGCCGCGGCCGGCGTGCCGCTGGGCGCGCTGGCGCAACGCGGCCAGACGCGCCTGCTCACCGCCACCGACGTGCACGTGGCCGACTACCCCACCGTGGAGGCGGTGCGCTGGTTCGGGCAGACCCTGGAGCAGAAGAGCGGCGGCCGCCTGCGCCTGCGCCAGTACCACTCCGGCCAGCTCGGCCGCGAGGCCGAGGCGATCGACATGGCGCGCTTCGGCGCCATCGACATCACCCGCGTGTACTCCGGCGCGCTGAACAACGCCTTCCCGCTGACCCAGGCGCTGTGCCTGCCGTACGTGTTCGACTCGGTGGCGCACCTGCGCCGCGCGATCGACGGCCATGTCGGCGACAGCATCCTGCGCAGCTTCGAACAGCGCGACCTGGTCGGGCTGGCGATCTACGACTCCGGCGCGCGCTGCTTCTACAACACCAAGCATCCGCTGCGGCAGCCCAAGGACCTGCACGGGCTCAAGCTACGCGTGGCGTCCTCGGACATCTTCCTCAAGCTGATGCGCATGCTCGGCGCCAACCCGACGCCGATGTCGCTGGGCGAGACCTTCTCGGCGATGGAGACGCACATGATCGACGGTGCCGAGAACAACATGCGCAGCTTCCAGTCCAGTCGCCACTTCGAGGCCGCGCACTACTGGTCGCAAAGCGATCACTCCTACGCGCCGGACGTGCTGGTGATGTCCAGGCGCAGCTTCGACGCGCTGGCGCCGGACGAGCGCGCGCTGGTGCTGGAGACCGCGCGGCAATCGGTGACGGTGATGCGCCGGCTGTGGGACGCCTCCGAGGCGCAGGCGCGGCAGCAGGTGATCGACTACGGCGTGGCCATCAACGAGGTGGACATGCCCGCCTTCCGCAAGGCCGCCGCGCCGCTGCTGGCCGAGTACCGGCAGCAGCCGGAGATCGAAGCCCTGTACCGCCGCATCCGCGATTTCGCCTGAGTCCATGCCGATGACCGACCACGACCCCGCCCTCCCGGTGCCGCCGTTGCAGCGGCTGCTGGACCGCATCGCCAACCTCGCCATCGGCATCGCCGCCGCGGCCCTGCTCGGGCTGGTGGTGGTGCAGGGCTGGCAGGTGTTCACCCGCTACGTGCTCAACGACTCGCCGAGCTGGACCGAGCCGGTGACGCTGCTGCTGCTGAGCACGGCGATGAGCCTGGGCGCGGCCGCCGGCGTGCACACGCGCCGCCACTTCGGCTTCTTCCTGCTGGCCGAGACGCTGCACGCCACCCTGCGCCGCGTCATCGACCTGCTGCGCCCGCTGCTGGTGGCCGCCATCGGCGCAGTCATCGCGTGGTGGGGCGCGGTGCTGCTGCTGGACGGCCTGGACATCAAGATCGCCGGCGCGCAGATGCCGCAGAGCATCAACTACCTGCCGCTGTCCATCGGCGGCGCGCTGATGAGCGTGTTCGCGCTGTACCAGGCCTGGCGGGTGCTGCGCCCGGGCACCACCATGGGGAGGAACTGAGCATGGCCATCGCCATCCTGTTGGGATTGTTCGTGGTGCTGCTGCTGATCGGCGTGCCGGTGGCGTACGCGCTGGGCACGGCGGCGCTGGCCACGCTGCTGTACCTGGACCTGCCGGCGGTGGTGCTGGTGCAGCAGATCTCCGCCGGCAGCGGCTCGGCGTCGCTGATCGCGATCCCGTTGTTCATCTTCGCCGGCGAGCTGATGCTGCGCGGCGGCATCTCCGACCGCCTGATCGCGCTGGCCTCCTCGCTGGTCGGGCGCATGCGCGGCGGCCTGGGCCAGGTCAGCGTGCTGTCCTCGCTGTTCTTCGGCGGCGTGTCCGGCTCGGCCATCGCCGACGTCTCGGCGGTCGGCGGCACCATGATTCCGCAGATGATCAACCGCGGCTACGACCGCGACTACGCGGTCAACGTGAGCATGACCGCGGCGCTGGTGGCGCTGCTGGTGCCGCCTTCGCACAACCTGATCCTGTTCTCGGCCGCGGCCGGTGGCGGCCTGTCGATCGCCGACCTGTTCGCCGCCGGCATCGTCCCGGCGCTGCTGATGACCGCGGCGATGATGCTCACCGGCTACGCGGTGGCGCGCTCGCGCGGCTACGGCACCGAGGCGTTCCCGGGCTGGCGCGCGGTGGCGCTGCGCCTGGTCGGCGCGCTGCCGGGCCTGGGCCTGGTCGCGCTGATCTTCGTCGGTATCCGCGCCGGCATCTTCACCGCGGTGGAGAGCGCGGCGATCGCGGTGGTGTACGCACTGCTGGTCACCGCGCTGCTGTATCGGCAGTTGCGCTGGGCCGAGTTCTTCGCCGCGGTGACGCACGCCGCGCGCACCACCGGCGTGATCCTGTTCGTGATCGCCACCGCGGCGGTGTTCGGCTGGCTGCTGGCCTACCTGCAGGTGCCGGCGGCGGCGGTGCACTTCCTGCAGTCCATCGCCCACAGCCAGCACACCGTGCTGCTGATGATCGTGGTGATGCTGCTGCTGCTGGGCATGTTCATGGACCTGGCGCCGAAGATCCTGATCTGCACGCCGATCTTCCTGCCGGTGGCCAAGGCCTACGGCATCGACCCGATCCATTTCGGCCTGGTGATGGTGCTGGCCGGCGGCATCGGCCTGATCACCCCGCCGGTGGGCTCGGTGCTGTTCATCGGCACCTCGATCGGGCAGATCACCGTCGCCCAGAGCATGCGCACCATCTGGCCGTTCTGGCTGGCGGCGCTGTGCGTGCTGCTGATCGTGGCGTTCTTCCCGGAACTGTCGCTGTGGCTGCCGCGCGCGCTGCGCGCCTGAGCCGGCCCGGCGGCGCCGGTTCGCGCCAGGCGGCTGACCGCGGGCCGTGCACGCCGATCGCCGCTGCCGGCGCAGGCCCACGGGTCCCGGGTCCCGGGTCCCGGGTCCCGGCATGGTGCGCCTACACCGCTTGCGTGACCGTACGCTGGAGCGAGCATGACACCCAGTAGAATCCCCTTTCTTTCGTCCGGTCTTCCGTCCATGGCGCCGAACAAGCCCCGTCCCGCCGATGCTCCCGCTTCCGCCCACGGCAAGGCCGCGACGATCAACGACATCGCGCGCCTGTCCGGGGTGTCGAAGAAGACCGTGTCGCGGATCATCAACAACTCCCCGCTGGTGCGCAAAGACACCCGCGAGAAGGTCGAGGCGCTGATGCGCGAGGTCGGCTACGCGCCGGACCCGCTGGCGCGCGGACTGGCGTTCCGCCGCTCGTTCCTGATCGGCATGGTCTACGACAACCCCACCGCGCAGTACATCGTGGACATGCAGTATGGCGCGCTGGACGCGCTGCGCGGTTCCAGCTTTGAGTTGGTGGTGCACCCGTGCGACAGCCGCAGTCCCGGCTACATCGAGGGCGTGCGCCGCTTCGTGCAGCAGCAGAAGCTGCACGGAGTGATCCTGGTGCCGCGCGCCTCCGAGGACCAGGCGCTGGCCGACATGCTCGCCGGCATCGGCGTGCGCTACACCCGTATCGCCTCGCTGCCGCTGGACGACACCTCGCAGATGGTGGTCACCCACGACCGCGACGGCGCCGCCGAGGCCGCCGACTACCTGCTGTCGCTGGGCCACCGCGACATCGCCCTGATCACCGGCCCCAGCGCCTACCGCTCCGCGCACGAGCGCACCGCCGGCTTCATCGACGCGCTGACCCGGCGCGGCATCGAACTGCCGCCGGCGCGCATCGTCGAGGCCGGCTACACCTTCGAATCGGGCGTGGCCGCGGCGGAGAAGCTGCTGCTGGGCAAGCAGCGCCCCAGCGCGATCTTCACCGGCAACGACGAAATGGCCGCCGGCGTGTACAAGGTCGCGCTGCGCGCCAACATCAACATCCCGCGCCAGCTCTCGATCATCGGCTACGACGACAGCCCGCTGGCCTCGCGGCTGTGGCCGTCGCTGACCTCGGTGCGCCGCCACACCCGCGACACCGGCCGCACCGCCGCGGCGATGCTGATCCAGCCCGAGGGCACGCCGTCGCTGGCGGTGGCCAGCGTGCGCCCGCACCTGATCGTGCGCGACTCCTGCCAGCCGCCGGAAGACTGAGCACGGCGCGGCGGGTGTAGACTGCCCGCCGACCGCGCGGACACCGCTCCGCCCATCGAAGGCCCGCTCCGTTCCGGCACCGCCCGGGCGGATCCACGCGGCCTTCCTGCGAGGAGCCTTCGCCATGTCGTCCCCTGTCCCTGCCGCCACCGCGGTCCGTTTCGGCCGCCTGGCGCCGACCGTGCCCGTCGCCGAGATCGCCCGCGCCGTCGCCTTCTACACGGAACGGCTAGGGTTCCGCAGCGTGTTCCAGAACGGCAGCCCGGTCGGCTTCGTGATCCTGAAGAAGGACGACGCCGAATTGCACCTGACCCTGCGCCCCGGCCACCGCGGCAACACCAGCAACGTCGCCCATCTGCTGGTCGACGACGCGGCGGCGCTGCACGACCACCTGCAGACCCAGGGCGTGCGCATCATCAAGGCGATCCGCGATGCCGACTTCGGCCTGCGCTGCTTCGTCTTCGCCGACCCCGACGGCAACCGCATCGACGTCGGCCAGCCCCTGTCGCGTTGAGCCGCTGAGCCGCTGCGCCGCCCCGCGGCGCAGTGCTGTCCATCCCCAATCCCGAATCCCCAATCCCCGCCCTTCGTGCACTGCGCAATGACACCGGTTTACCAGACCCGCTAGACTGTCTTCCGTGGCGGGCTGCCGCATGCCGTCGCCTGCACTGGAGAAGCCCATGTCCCTGTACTGCAAGACCCACTACGCCACCCATCCCGACGCGATCAAGGGCGCCAGCAACGACCAGTTGCGCGACCTGTACCTGCTCGACGGCCTGTTCGTGGACGACGCGGTGACCCTGAAGTACACCCACTACGAGCGCTTCGTGCTCGGCGGCGCCGCCCCGCGCACACGGGCGCTGACGCTGCCGGCGCAGACCGAGCCGGCCTCGGCCGCCGGCCACCCGTTCCTGGAGCGGCGCGAGCTGGGCGTGATCAACGTCGGCGCCGGCGGCGGCACCGTCACCGTCGACGGCACCGCGTATCCGCTGGGGCCGAAGGACGGCCTGTACGTGGCGATGGGCAGCGCCGAGGTGGTGTTCGCCTCCGACGACGCGGCCACGCCGGCGCAGTTCTACCTGGCCTCCACCCCGGCGCATGCGCGCTTCGCCACCAAGCGGCTGTCGATCGCCGAGGCGGTGGCGCTGGACCGCGGCGCGCTGGAGACCAGCAACGAACGCACCATCTACCAGTACATCGTGCCGGCCACCTGCCAGTCCTCGCAGCTGCTGCTGGGCCTGACCGTGCTGAAGCCGGGCAGCGTCTGGAACACCATGCCGCCGCACCTGCACGACCGCCGCAGCGAGGTCTATTTCTACTTCGACCTCGGCGCCAACGACCGCGTCTACCACTTCATGGGCGAGCCGGACGCGCAGCGCCACATCGTGGTGCAGAACAACGAGGCGGTGGTGTCGCCGCCCTGGTCGATCCACATGGGCGCCGGTACCGCCAACTACGCCTTCATCTGGGCGATGGGCGGCGAGAACCTCGACTACACCGACATGCACGTGCTGGACATCTGCCAACTCAAGTAGGCCGTCGTCCGCGCCGTGCCCCGCCACCGTCCCCGCCGTCCGCATCCTCTAGGAGCCCCCGCAATGACCCATCCGTTCAGTCTCGAAGGCAAGGTCGCCCTGGTCACCGGCGCCAACACCGGCCTCGGCCAAGGCATCGCCGTGGCCCTGGCGCAGGCCGGCGCCGACATCGCCGCCGCCGGCATCCAGGCGCCGACCGAGACCGAGGCCAAGGTCACCGCACTGGGCCGGCGCTTCCTCGCCATCGAGGCCAACCTGATCAGCATCGAGCCGGTGCAGCGCATCCTCGACGAGACCCTGGCCGGCCTCGGCCGCCTCGACATCCTGGTCAACAATGCGGGCCTGATCCGCCGCGCCGACGCGGTGGACTTCAGCGAGCAGGACTGGGACGACGTCATGAACGTCAACATCAAGTCCGCCTTCTTCATGTGCCAGGCCGCCGGCCGCCACTTCATCGCCCAGGGCAGCGGCAAGATCATCAACATCGCCTCGATGCTGTCGTTCCAGGGCGGCATCCGCGTGCCGTCCTACACCGCCAGCAAGTCCGGCATCGCCGGCATCACCCGCCTGCTGGCCAACGAGTGGGGCGCCAAGGGCGTCAACATCAACGCCATCGCCCCCGGCTACATGGCCACCGACAACACTGCGCAGTTGCGTGCCGACGCCGCGCGCAACCAGGCGATCCTGGACCGCATCCCGGCCGGCCGCTGGGGCGTGCCGGAAGACCTGGGCGGTACCGCGGTGTTCCTGGCCAGCAGCGCCTCAGACTACGTCAACGGCACCGTGATCCCGGTCGACGGCGGCTGGCTCGCCCGCTAAGCAGAGCGCGTGGCCTTTCCCTTCCCCCACCGGGGGAAGGTGCCCGCAGGGCGGATGGGGGTACGCCCACCGCCGACCCATCCCAACCAAACCCAAACCCCCCACCAAGGACCCCCATGAAAATCGCTCTAATGAACGAATTTAGCCAGGCCGCCAAGAACCCGGTGATCCTGCAGCAGCTCAACGACGTCGCCGCCGCGCAGGGCCACAGCGTGTTCAACGTCGGCATGGACGGCGACGCCGACCATCGCTTGACCTACATCCACCTCGGCATCTGCGCCGGCCTGCTGCTCAACGCCGGCGCGGTGGACTTCGTGGTCGCCGGCTGCGGCACCGGCCAGGGCGCGATGATGTCGCTCAACGCGCACCCGGGCGTGTTCTGCGGCTATTGCATCGAACCCACCGACGCCTACCTGTTCGCCCAGGTCAACAACGGCAACGCGCTGGCGCTGGCCTTCGCCAAGGGCTACGGCTGGGGCGCGGAGATCAACGTGCGCTATATCTTCGAGAAGGCCTTCAGCGGCGAGCGCGGCATGGGCTACCCGGCCGAGCGTCGCGAATCGCAGCAGGCCAACGCCGGCATCCTGACCCAGGTCAAGCAGGCCCTGGCCAAGTCCTACCTGGACGGCCTGCGTGCGCTGGACCCGGAACTGGTCAAGCAGGCCGTGGGCGGCTCGCGCTTCCAGCAGTGCTTCTTCGACAACGCCAAGGACGCCGACCTGCGCGCCTTCGTCGCTGGCGTGCTGGGCAAGGCCGACGCGGCCGCGGCCTGAGGTCGCAGAGACACTCGGGCGCATTCGCCCGGTCGCGTGTCCGCCAAACGCCCCGCACCTGCGGGGCGTTTGCATGCGGACTTACTGCACCAGCAGCAGGCCTTCCGCCAGCGGATAGTTCCGCTCCGGGCAGGCGATATGCATGCTGTCCACCACGTAGAACGTCTGGCCCAGCTTCTGCTCGGTGTGCACCAGGTAGGTCAGCGTGCCGCGCGGCGCGTACAGCTTGGCCAGGATGCCGTGGCCGACCAGCAGCCGCTTCAGGTCCTTGGCGAAGTTGTTGGCGATGGAGTTGGTCTGGCTCTGCGCGCCGACCTGGCACGCCATCAGCACGATCTCCTCGAACGACTCCCTGCCCAGCCCCTTGGCCAGCAGTTGCTGCAGGAATGCCTCCGGCGTCAGCCCGGCAAAGACATTGACGTTGCCGTGCGAATTGATCACCAGGCGCTTGCCGCGGGTCTTGTTGCTGGGCGACAGCGATGTCGCGTCGAGCATGGTCAACGCGTGCGACTGGGTCTCGCCGAAGTGGGATTGCAAGGCCTTCAGCTTGGCGCCGCGCTGATCCGCCTGATCGCCGTCCAGGCCGACATAAATGAGCATGAGGAGTCTCCCGACGCACAGGACCGCCAACACGTGTTGGGCGGGAGCGTCCGGGAATCCGGGGTGACCGCGTCGTGGCGCACCGATCTCGCTCGCTGCGCAGCGTAGGTGCGCCATCGGTGGCGCCGGGATCGGCGCATTGCCGATTTGCCGACGTGTACCGGCCGATCCGTGCCGCGGTGCAGCTTGTCGCAGCTGCCAGTCGCCGCAGCGGCCCGGCCTGACTGTGCGGCGGCGCGAGGACGCGCTGTCCGTGTCCTGGGCATCGCGACGCGTCTGCAAAACACGCCTAGAGTTTCAGGTGACGCCGCCGATACCCATCGCCTAGCTGGGTCCCGCTGCGTCGCGGGACGACATGGATTTTTCTTTCCCTGCCCTGCGCAGGAGGGTCATGGAGCGACATCAATCTTCCGCTGTGCCTGTTCTCTCCCTCTCGCCGATGGCACGCATCGCGTCCTATGCACGCGGTGCGCGCATGCGTGTGGCATGCGGCGACGCTGGGCAAGGGCAGAGCCGCTGGCGATGCATTTTTCTCGTAGCTGTATCAACAAGGGGTAGTCGATGAAGGACAGTGTGATCAAGGGGACCATGGGGTTGGCGCTTGCGTTGGGCCTGGCGGCTTGCGCGACCGAAACCCATCAGAGCGTCAAGCCGCAGACCGTGGCGGCGGCCAGCGTGCCCTACGCCGGCGCACGCGCGCCGATCGCGGTGGGCAAGTTCGACAATCGCTCGTCCTTCATGCGCGGCCTGTTTTCCGATGGCGCGGATCGTCTGGGCAGCCAGGCCAAGACCATCCTGATCACCCACCTGCAACAGACCAATCGCTTCCGCGTGCTGGATCGCGACAACATGGGCGAGATCCAGCAGGAAGCCCAGATCAAGGGGCAGGCGCAGCAGCTCAAGGGCGCGACTATGTCATTACCGGCGACGTGACCGAGTTCGGCCGCAAGGAGACCGGCGATACGCAGCTGTTCGGCATTCTCGGTCGCGGCAAGCAGCAGCAGGCCTATGCGAAGGTCAGCCTGAACGTGGTCGATAGCGCGACGTCCGAAGTGGTGTATTCGGTGCAGGGTGGTGGCGAGTACACCTTGTCCAATCGCGAGATCGTCGGTTTCGGCGGGACCTCCAGCTACGACTCCACGCTCAACGGCAAAGTCCTGGATCTGGCGATCCGCGAGGCCGTCAACAATCTCACCACCGCGGTCGACGCCGGCGCATGGAAGCCGGTCAAGTGACCCGCAACGCACCCTCGCACATGAACACCATCAACGTCCGCAAGCGGATCTGGCTCGGCGCCTGCGCCATGCTCGCGCTGGTCGGCTGCGCTCACCAGAACGCATCGCTCTACCAGTGGGGCAGCTACCAGGATCAGGTCTACAGCCACTTCAAGGGCGATAGCCCGGAGCAGCAGATCCAGGCGCTGGAAAAGGACCTGCAGGTGATGCAGGCCGCCAATCGCAGGCCGCCGCCCGGACTGCAGGCGCACCTGGGGATGCTGTACGCGGAAACCGGCAACGATGCCAAGGCCCAGCAGCAACTCCTCGCCGAGAAGGCCCAGTACCCCGAGTCCACCACGTACATCGATCTGCTGTTGAAGAACGGCAGCAACGCGAGGAGCGCGCAATGAAGAACGTCGCAAGAATGGCCTGCGTGGCCGTGCTCGGTCTGCTGCTGAGCGCCTGCGCGACGCAGCCGATGTCCCGCGATTACAGCGCGTACAAGGCCAGCAAGCCGCGGTCGATCCTGGTCCTGCCGCCGGTCAGCCATGCCCCGGATGTCAACGCCAGCCTGAGCGTGCTGTCGGTGACCACGCTGCCGTTGGCCGAAGCCGGCTACTACGTGCTGCCGGTGGCGCCGGTCTACGAGACCTTCAAGCAGAACGGCATCACGGTGGCCGACGAGGCCCAGGCGGTCGCGCCGGAGAAGCTGCGCGAGATCTTCGGAGCCGACGCGGCCCTGTACATCACCGTGGAAAAGTACGGTGCCGTGTATCAGATCATCAACAGCGTGGTGGTGGTTTCAGCCAACGCCAAGCTGGTGGATCTGCGCACCGGGACGGTGTTGTGGCAGGGCCAGGCGCAGGCGTCGAGCGGCGAAAATCAGAACAACGCCGGTGGCGGCCTGGTCGGGATGCTGGTGACGGCGGCGATCAATCAGGTCGTCAACCAGGTCACCGACCAGGGGCATCAGATGGGTAACGTGGCCAGCCAGCGTCTGCTGTCCGCCGGCCACCCTGGCGGCCTGCTGTACGGACCCTACAACCCGAAGTACGGCACCGATTGACCCTGCGCCATGCCCGGTCTCCGTCAGGTTCGGCGGAGACGGGCATGGCCGCACCTCACACGTCGCCGCCGTCCGCCCAGCCTTCGCCGCTGCCGGCATGGAACACGCGGTCCTGCGGCTGCACCTGGCCGGCCGGCAGCTGCGCCTGGTCGGCCAGCGCCGCATAGATCGGGGTGAAGTCCGGCGAGGTCGCCTGCATCAGCTGCTCGAAGCTGTCGATGACGAAGTAAGTCTTCTGGTAGGTGTCGATGCGGTAGCGGGTGCGCATGATCCGCTGCAGGTCGAAGCCGATGCGGTTGGGCGCGTCCGACTCCAGCGAATACAACGATTCGCCCTTGGACGAGACGATGCCGGCGCCGTAGATGCGCAGGCCGTTCGGCGTGTCGATCAGGCCGAACTCCACCGTGTACCAGTACAGCCGGGTCAGGTTCTGCAGCGCCTCCGGGCCGATCGCATGCGCCTTCACCCCGCCGCGGCCGTAGGCCTGCATGTAGTCGGCGAACAGCGGGTTCATCAGCAGCGGCACGTGGCCGAACAGGTCGTGGAACAGATCCGGCTCGGCGATGTAGTCGATCTGCTCGGGACGGCGGATCCACCAGGTCACCGGGAAGCGGCGGTTGGCCAGGTGGTCGAAGAAGTCCAGTTCCGGCAGCAGCCCCTCGACGCCGACCAGGGTCCAGCCGGTGGTCGCCTGCAGTACCGCATTGAGCGCGTCGAAGCGCGGGATCGCCTGCGGACTCATGCCCATCGCGTCCTGCGCCTGCAGGAACTCGTCGCAGGCGCGGCCGACCAGCAGCTCGCGCTGGCGCGTGTACAGCGTGCCCCAGGTGGCGTGGTCGTCGGCGCTGTAGCTGTCCCATGGCTGGGTCACCACGGCGGTGGTGTAGACCGGCACGTAGCCCTTGTCGGTCTGCTGGTGTTCGACGCGGCGCGGTGCGGTGTCCATGGTCGACGCTCCGGAAAGGGATGCCACGATGGTAGGCGCGCAGCCACGCAATGAGCTTGCGAAGTTGCAGGGATCCACGCGCTGCGCGCAAGATTGTTGCGTAGATTCCATGTTGCAGAGCAATAAATGACCGGAACACCGACCTTCGACCGCACCGACCTGCGCCTGCTCGCCCTGCTGCAGCGGCAGGGCCGCGCCAGCAATGCCGAGCTGGCGGCGCAGGTGAACCTGTCGCCCTCGGCCTGTCTGCGCCGGGTGCAGCGGCTGGAGGCCGAGGGTGTGGTCGCCGGCTACGCCGCGCGGCTGGTGCCGGCGGCGATCGGCCTGGGCCTGCAGGCCTTCGTCCGCGTGCAGCTGGAGAAGCACGGCCAGAGCGGCATCGCCCATTTCGCCGACAGCGTGCAGGGCTGGGACGAGGTCGTCGCCTGCCATGCGCTGACCGGCGACATGGACTACCTGCTGCACGTCTACGTCCGCGATCTGGCGCACTTCTCCGCGTTTCTGCTGGACAAGTTGCTGAACGCCGCTGGCGTCGCCGACGTCAATTCCAGCTTCGTGCTGCGTACCGTCAAGGACTTCGCCGGCCTGCCGTTGCCGCGCGGCTAGCGACCGAACCCGGGTGTGCCACTGCGTGTCGGCGCATGGCAGCCCTTGTTAAGTTGTTGCTAACGATTTACATTTGCGTTCTGCGACGGCCATCCATGGCCACAGCCCCTCCGCCAGCCCTCTTGGGCCAGCCACGCCGGATTCCCCGCCGTGGAGCGCGGCTGCGCCTGTCCTTTCCTCCACCCGCGGCGCGACCGTGTCGCCGCCGCGCCCACCCCGCGAGATCGATCCATGCTTCCCTCCGCTCCACGCCGCCTGCTGTCCCTCGCCGTGCTGTCCGCGCTCTCCGCCGCTTCGGCCCCGTTGTTCGCCGCCGAGGCCGAGGTCGCCGCCGACGTGCAGCCGACCACGCTGGACAAGGTCGAGGTCAGCGGCAGCCCGAGCCGTGCGCAGCCGTCGACGACCACCCGCCTGCCGCTGACGCTGCAGGAGACGCCGCAATCGGTAAGCGTGCTGGGCCAGCAGCGGCTGGAAGAGGAATCGCTGTTCAGCATCAACGACGTGATGCGCAACGTCACCGGCGTCAACGTGTCCTTCTTCGACACCCAGCGTCCGCTGTACTTCGCGCGCGGCTTCCAGATCACCGACTTCCAGGTCGACGGCCTGCCCACCTACAGCGGCTCCACCAACCAGGAATACGACATGGTCTTCTACGACCGCGTCGAGGTGATCCGCGGCGCCAACGGCCTGCTCAGCGGCGCCGGCATTCCCTCGGCCACGGTCAACCTGCTGCGCAAGCGCCCCGGCAAGACCTTCGATGCGTCGTTCGCGGCCTCGCTGGGCACGTGGGACTTCCGCCGCACCCAGGCCGACGTCACCGCGCCGCTGACCGCCGACGGCCGCTTCCGCAGCCGCTTCGTCGCCGCCTGGCAGGACCGCGGCTACTACTACGACCACTACACCGAGCAGAAGATGTCGGGCATGGCGGTGCTGGAAGGCGACCTCACCGACACCACCACGGTTACCGTCGGCTACCAGCGCCAGGACAACGATCCAGTCGGCTCGACCTGGGGCACGGTGCCGTACTTCTTCGCCGACGGCGGCTTCGCCGACCTGCCCAGCTCCACCAACCTGGCGCCGAAGTGGGCGCGCTGGCAGCGCAACACCCGCACCACCTTCGCCAACCTGGAACAGCGCTTCGGCGAGAACTGGCTGCTGAAGGTCAATCTGGCGCGCACCGAGGGCGAGGTCGAAAACCTGCGCGTCTACGGCAGCGGCTATCCCCAACGTGACGGCAGCGGCATCTACCTGCGCGCCGCCGCCGGGCAGACCACCGACACCCGCGACGGCCTGGACGTGTACCTGTCCGGCAGCTTCCCGCTGTTCGGCCGCGACCACGATGTGGTCGTCGGCGGCAGCTGGCAGGACCTGCAGTCGAACACGCCGACCATGGCGCTGCGCTATCCGGGCGACTGGACCACCTGCGGCCGCGAGCGCTGCTACTACATCCCCAACGTCTACGACTGGCAGGGCGACGTGGGCCAGATCACCACGGCCCGCACCGGTGCGCGGCGCGAGGCGCGCACCACCCAGCGCGGCGTGTACGCCTCGACCCGGCTGCGCCTGGCCGAGCCGCTATCGCTGATCGCCGGCGCGCGCCTGAGTTCCTGGCAGACCCGCACCCAGGCCTTCGCGGCCGACGGCAGCTACACCGGCACCAGCGGCCGCTACCGGGTCAGCGACGAGGTCACGCCCTACGTCGGCCTGGTCTACGACATCACCCCGGCCATCTCCACCTACGCCAGCTACACCGAGATCTTCAATCCGCAGAACTACAAGGACAAGGACAACAACCTGCTGGCGCCGGTGCAGGGTTCCAACCTGGAGGCGGGCATCAAGGCGCAGCTGGCCGACGGCCGCGCGCTGCTCAGCGCCGCAGTGTTCGAGGCCAAGCAGGACAACTACGCGGTGCGCGACATGACCCAACCCGAGGCCTCGCTGCCCGACGGCAGCTCGGCCTACATCGGCGTCGACGGCACCAAGAGCCGTGGCTGGGAACTGGAGTACAACGGCGAATTGCGCCCGGGCTGGACGCTCAATGCCGGCTACACCCACGCCAAGGTCACCCGCGCGCCCACCGATGCGATCTACGCCAACCTGCCGGAGGACTATCTGCAGCTGTCCACCCAGGTGCGCCTGCCCGGCGCCTGGCAGCGCCTGAGCCTGGGCGGCGGCGTGAGCTGGCAGAGCGCGGTGCGTGGCTACAACATCCAGCGTCCGCTCGGCGACGGCAGCGCCGCCACGCGCCCGGTCACCGTGGTGCAGGATCCGTACGCGCTGGTGCACTTCAATGCCAACTACCAGCTCAGCACGCAGTGGACCGCGACCCTGGCGGTGACCAACGCGCTGAACAAGAAGTACTGGGCCAACCTGGACTACCAGAACTACGGCGAACCGCGTTTCGTCAGCTTTACGTTGCGCTGGCGGTACTGAGCGGCGGCGCATGGCGGGCAAGGACGCCCGTCGCACAGCCTGATATGGCTGCGGCGGTGGCCGCTGTGGCGATGCGTGCCGGTGGCCGGCACCGCGCGTCTATACTGCCGCCGCCATTATCGGAGGATGCAGATGCGACCCGCCACGCGCTTGGCCCAGTGCTTGTTGCTTGCCGGCATCCTGCCCCTGGCGGGGTGCGCCCAGTCCGGCTCTGCCGACACGCCGGCGTCCACCTCCACCAATGCCCAGGGCTGCGTGCGAAAGCGCCAGCTCGGCCCACAGGATCCGTTCAAGACGCCGCCGCCACTGATGGAGGCATGCCTGGGTCCGTACAAGCTACGCATTCCGGCCAACTACTTCGGCGACCAGATGGGGCCGAACTTCGACGACAGTTTCGGCCTGTACCTGGAATACCCGTCGCTGCAGCCGTTCGCGCCGGGCGAACGCACGCATCTGCGCCTGGATGTGTCGACGCGGACGGTCGATATCGGGTATCACTATCTGGATCGGGTGAATGTCCATGAGGCGCTACGCAGGCGCTATACAGGCTATTCCGCAGACAAGGACAATCCGGCAGAGCATCTGGAAAGCCGTCTCGAACAAAGACCGGTGTATGGGCTGACCCCCTACTATGCGGACCTGCCGAAAGTGTTTGCCTACTACCAGGCAAAGGGATACCAGGCGTCGGCGCCCGTGTTCAAAGCGGAGGAACACGACGATTGGTATGTCGAACGGGATGCGGATGGCGAAATCCGTACCTTCATCAACTGTACCTCGCATGTGGTCGCCGAAACCGGTGTCGAGTATCGAGACGGCAAGCTGGTGCGCAGCAAGGACGCCGAACTTCCAGAGTGCCATCATATCTTCGCGCTTCCCGAGATCAGTACGCTCGTGGAGGTGCGCTACGTGCGCGCCGCATTGCCGGACTGGAAACGAATAGAGGATGCAGCCCGCAGCTATCTAGATAAGTTCATGGTGACACGGGATAAGACGCAGAACAGGTAGTTCTGCAGGCGTAGGGCAAAGGAGCTCTGGAAATGAATGGTCTGGACAAGCGCGATATCGAGGTTCTCGGTTACTACGCCGGGCAGGGGAATCGGGAGCTTTACTGGAACTACCTTGCAAACAAGCAAGGCAACGATGGCTATGGGTTGCTCGCGCTCGGCGTAGTCCGTAACGATAACGCGCCAGGCGCCACCGCAAACGCGTTCGCCGAAAGCCAGGCACGCAGCGATGGCGTCGCAATGAGCGAACGGCAGTGGAACGAATTCGGCGTGGATCTGATGAAGCGCGACTTCGAGAGTCGGCGAAGCTACTTTGACAATGACCAGCCCGCACAAGCACTGAATCTTCCAGTCAAGGACGTCGAAGCCGTCCACGACGCCACCTTTCAGAAGCACCACATCAATCCCAACGGCTGGACGCCACGCGAGCTGCTCGACGCCGCGCGCCGCCATGGCGGTGAGCCCGAGGCGGAAAAGGTCTGGTCGATGATGCTCGACAACTCCGCGCTGGGCCTGGATCGTGCAGGCGCCACGTTGAACGACGTACGCAAGTACGACGACGCGCAACTCGATGTGGTGTCCTACACCACACGCATGACCGCCGCGCGCCTACTCGCGCACGAAGCGCGGCCGATCACCGATCCGGACCGGATCGGTGCACAGAGCTTCTATTACGAGCGCGATGCGCGAACCGGGCAGTGGACCAATTGGGTGTCCGGTGGCGAGCAGACCATCGCCCAGCCGGTGCGCGACCCGCAGCAGATCCGGGAACTCGACGAGACCCGTGCGCTGCGCCTGGAGCGCCAGCAATTCCGCGAGCATTTCCATCCCGAGGATCCGTATCGCCACCAGCCGATCCTGCGCAGCCCGCAGACGCTGGCCGAGGCCGATCCGGTCCAGGCGGGTCCGGCGGTCGCGCAGGCCGCGCACATGTCCGATCCCACCGAGCCGGGCCATCCGCGCCATGCGCTGTACCAGCAGTGTGCCGCCGGCACCCAGGCGCTGGACCGGCAGTTGGGACGCATCCCCGATGCGGACAGCGCCTGCATGGCGGCCAGCGTCACCGACCTGGCCGCACGCAACGGTCTGCAGCGAGTGGATCACGTGCTGTTGAGCGAGCAAGGGCGCACGGCGCAGCCGGGCGAGCGGGTGTTCGTCGTGCAGGGCGATCCGAAGGATCCGGCGCACGTGCGCGCCCACATGTCCACCGAAGAAGCGATCCGCACGCCGGTAGCGCAGTCCTTTGAGCGGCTTGCCGAGTTCGATCGGCAGCAGGCGTTGGTCCAGGCGCAGCAAGTCGCGATGCAGCAGGATGTACACCAGCAGGACGCGCAGCGGCAGAGTGCGGCGGTGCCGCGGATCTGAGCGAAGCGAACCCTGTGGCGCTGCGATCAGGTCCGCAGCGCGGATGGCTGAAGGTACCTGTGGCCTCGACATGAGCCCCAGGTTGGATGAGCCGGCGAGGGGCGTTCGTGTAGAGGCCCCTGGCGCCCGGACCCTCACCCCCGGCCCCTCTCCCGGTGGGAGAAGCGAAGCCTCAGTCCTTCGGCTTGCAGGGATCGTCGCGGCGCAGCAGGCGGCCCAGGCGCGATGGCGGTTCGCATGGCGGTGGCGCCGGTTGCGCGGCCTTTGCCGCCGCGGCTGCGGCGGCCGCGCGCTGCTGCTGCAGTTGCGCCAGCTTGGCCTTGATCTGCGGCATCGCCGCCAATGCGGCCTTCTCGCCTTCCAGGATCGCGGCGTTGCGCTGGGCGAAGTCGGCCGCGCCGATGTCGTTGACCTTGGGCCGGATCACGATGTCGGCGCGGCCCAGTTCCTGCTGGCCCAGGCGCTGGCCCATGATCGCGATCGACTGGTTGACGGTGCCGAGCATGCTGCCCGGGTTCTTGCCGCTGGCCTTGCTGGAGATGTCCACGGCGATGACGAAGTCCGCGCCGAGCTGGCGTGCGGCGTCCACCGGCACCGGGCTGACCACGCCGCCGTCCACGTAGTGGAACTTGCCGATGG
This sequence comes from Xanthomonas rydalmerensis, assembly GCF_033170385.1. NCBI lineage: Bacteria > Pseudomonadati > Pseudomonadota > Gammaproteobacteria > Lysobacterales > Lysobacteraceae > Xanthomonas > Xanthomonas rydalmerensis. Next base: position 91,354 of record NZ_CP126170.1, read on the forward strand.
TCACCGGCTCGAACACGCCGGGGATGCTGCTGGACGCGCGCACCGCCTGGCCGGCGTTGCCGCGCACGAACACCGTGCGCTCGCCGTCTTCCAGGCGGGTGGCGACCGCGGCGAACGGCTTGGCCAGCTTCTCGATCGGCTTGCCCTTGAGCTGCGCGTTGACATAGTCCTGCAGCGCCTGGCCCTGCACCAGGCCGCCGGAGAACAGGCGCATGTCGCGGATGCTGCTCTCGTCCAGCGCCACCGCCGCCTGCTGCATCTGGAACGCGTCCATGCCGCTGGCGTACAGCGCGCCGACCACGCTGCCGGCACTGGTGCCGGACACCACCGTCGGCTCCAGGCCGTTGGCCTGCAGCATCTTGATCACGCCGATGTGGGCGAAGCCCTTGGCCGCACCGCCGCCCAGGGCGATGCCGATGCGCAGCGGCTTGGCCGCCGGCGACGGGGCCGGTCCGTTCACCACCGGGGCTGGCGGCGCCGGCTTGGGCTCGCCGCCGCAGGCGGCAAGCAGGCCGAACAGGGACAGGGACAGCAACAGGCGCGGGGAACGGAACACGGTCATGGAAGCGTCGCGGACAGGAGGAAGGAGCCGGCGCGAGCATAGCCGCATCCTCCTGCACCGCCCACGACCGGAGGTCATGCCACGGGTGGTTCTTGCGCTTCAGCGGAGGTGTGGGCGCCTGTGCTCCTGATGCTGCGAGGCGCTGCGCGCCCGTCCCCTCGCCCCAACCCCTCTCCCGGGGGGGAGAGGGGCTAAGTGTGCCGCCTCAGAAGTTGTTGTCGCCGTCCAGGATCCGGCCGAAGCCGCCCAGCACCGAGCCTTCGCCGCGGTTCTGCCCGCCGCCTTGCGGCGCGGCGGCGAACATGCGCCCGGCCAGGCGCGAGAACGGCAGCGATTGCAGCCATACCTTGCCGGGGCCGGTCAGGGTGGCCAGGAACATGCCTTCGCCGCCGAAGAACATGCTCTTGATGCCGCTGACCGGGCGCACGTCCATGTCCACCGAGGAGTGGAACGCGACCACGCAGCCGGTGTCCACGTCCAGCCGCTCGCCGGCAGCCAGCTCGCGCTCGATCACGCAGCCGCCGGCGTGCACGAACACCCAGCCGTCGCCCTCGAGCTTCTGCATGATGAAACCTTCGCCGCCGAACAGCCCGGTCATGATCTTGCGCTGGAAGTGGATGCCCAGCGACACCCCGCGCGCGCCGGCCAGGAAGCTGTCCTTCTGGCAGATCAGGCGACCGCCGTGCTGGTCCAGCTTCATCGCCAGCACCGTGCCGGGGTAGGGCGCGGCGAAGGCGACCTTGGCCTTGCCCTGGCCCTGGTGGGTGAACACGGTGGTGAACAGGCTCTCGCCGGTGACCAGGCGTTTGCCCGCCGACAACAGCTTGCCCATCAGGCCGCTCTGGTTGCCGCCGGAGCCGTCGCCGAACACGGTGTCCATCTGCACCGCCGCGTCCTTGAACATCAGTGCGCCGGCCTCGGCCACCGCGCTCTCGCCCGGGTCCAGCTCGATCTCCACGAACTGCATCTCGTGGCCGACGATGCGGTAGTCGATCTCGTCGGCGCGGCCGCCCGCGGCCGGCGGCGGCGGCAGGCCCGGCGGCAGGAACGCCGCGCCGCCCTGCAGCGCGGCGATCTGCGCCACCGGGAGCCAGCCGCTCTGGCCCTGGCACCAGGCCAGCGCCGTGGGGTTGTTGCGGGCGAAGGCGACTGCGTCGGCATCGTCGAACGGGCCGGAGCGGGTCTGTTCGCTGCCGGTCAGGAAGTACCACTGGGTCATGGGTGCAGGTCCTTGGCGGGTAGTGGCGGCGAGTCTAGCCTGCCGTCCCGGACCGTTCGCATCTGTCCAAAGGCAGGGGGGCCGCAGCGCCCGGTGGCCGCCGCGGGCGCAGGCGTGGGGCAAGCGTCACCTCGACGCGGTGGCTGGATGCACACGCTGCCTGTCAGGCGGATCGTCCATGGATGCGTCCTCGGCGCGCGGGCGCGCACCGATAGGCGTTGCTACAGCACGCTGGCCGGGCGCACCTGCAGGACGTCGGCCTCCGCGGCGCAGTCGCTGGCCGGCGCGCGCCCGGCCGCGCGCGCGGCGGCGATCTCGCCGCGTGCCGCGGCCAGGTCGGCGCGGAAGTCCGAGTCGTCGTGCAGCCGCGCCACCGTGGCTGCGCCCATGAAGCGGCCGGCGAGCACGTCGCTTTGCCAGTGCACGTTGCACACCAGCCGGCTCTCGCCGTAGTTGCGGCCGCGCGCGATCAGCGCCTCCGCGCGTTCGGGCGCGATCTCGCTCAGGACCAGCGCCCAGGCCCAGCCGATGGCGCTGTGTCCCGACGGATAGGAACCGCTTTGGCGCAGGTCGTCGAGATCGCCCGGGGTGCACACCGCCTGCTGGTTGCGCAGGAACGGCCGCGCGCGCTGGTACTGGCGCTTGGCCGCCTTGGTGGCGGCGCTGGCGTCGATGCGGCTGCGTTCCAGCAATGTGTAAAGGTGCGGGGTGTGTTGCGCATCGATCGCCACGCCCAGCGCGCAGGCGAACTGGCCGGCGCCGGTCGGGAAGCTCAGATCGGCATCGCGCGCGGCCTGCTGCCAGCGCGCGCTGCCGCGCAGGGCCAGCGCCTCGCGGTTGACCCCCAGGTCCAGCGCCTCGCCTGGCGAGCCGGCCGCTGGCGGTGCCGGCAGCAGTTGCAGGCTGTCCGGGACCGCGGTGGCCGGCAGATAGCCCACGGCCTTGTCCGCTGCAGGCGACGGCGCACGCAGCGCGGGGCCGCTGCACGCGGCCAGGGCGAGCGCCAGCACGGTAGCGGCGAAGCGGACACGACAGGCGGGCGACACGGGCATGCGAACTCGGACAGCGACGGCGGACCGGTCAGTGTACGGCGCGTGGCGGGGCGAGCGTCGCCTGCGACGGTGTCCTTCGCTGGACGCGCTTTGCTGTAGGAGCGGCTTCAGCCGCGACCGGGTTCCACGCGGCAAGTCCGGTCGCGGCTGAAGCCGCTCCTATGCATTGTCATGCTCATCCCCCGTCACGCTCCTCGCGCGGCGGGAAGCGCAGCACCACCCCGCGCGACACCGGCGGCGGTTGCCACAGCACCGGCACCTGGGTCGGCGGCGGCGGTTCCAGTTCGTCGTCTGCGACGAGGATCTCGTCCGCGTCGTCCTCGTCCTCCCAGCTGTAGCGCTTGCGTGGCGGCAGCGGATCGCGATGGCGCAGCAGCAGCGCGGCGACCACGCCGCCCACCGCACCGCCCAGGTGCGATTGCCAGGACACCCCGTCCTCGTGCGGCAGCACCGTCACCAGCATGCCGCCGTAGAACAGGAAGGCGATCATGCTGGCGGCGATCGCGGCGCGGTCGCGGCGCAGCAAGGCGAGCACGAATACCAGGAATAGCAGGCCGTGGGCGACGCCGCTGGCGCCCAGGTGATGGCTGCCGGGGTCGCCGAGCCACCAGGCGCCCAGGCCCGAGCCCAACCACAGCAAGGGCAGCCCGGCCAGGGTGGCGCGCGGATACACGCTGCCGGCCAGGGTGCCCAGGATCAGCAGTGCGCCGGCATTGGCCCCCAGGTGCTCCGGCGAGCCGTGCAGCAGCGGCGCGGTCAGCACGCCGAGCAGGCCGGCGGCCGTGTGCGGCGCGACCGCCCACGGCCGCCAGTCGAACAGGCCCTGGCTGGCGAACACCGCCACCAGTACCGCCACAAAGGCCAGGCTGGCATTGAACGCGCGCAGGATCCGCGCGCGGTCGAAGCGGCCCTGCGCCTCGGGTTCGGGCGGGGGCGAGGGGAGCGAAGAGGTGTCCATGCTCCCTGGATGGCGGCGCCCGGCCTGCAAGGCAAGGCGCCGCCGGTGGGAGGGACTGGCCACGGCCGCGGGACAATCCGCGGCCGCGGTGCCAGTGCCGGGTCAGTGCGCCGGCTTGGCCGGGCGCAGCAGGCTCAGCACGATGGTCGCGCCGATCACCACCGCCACCGCCAGCAGCGACACCAGCACCGGGATCTTGTACAGGTCGATGATCAGCATCTTGGTGCCGATGAACACCAGCACGATCGCCAGGCCGTAGGGCAGCAGGTGGAAGCGGTCGGCCATGCCGGCCAGCAGGAAGAACATCGCGCGCAGGCCCAGTACCGCGAACACGTTGGAGGTCAGCACGATGAACGGGTCGGTGGTGATCGCGAAGATCGCCGGGATGCTGTCCACCGCGAAGATCACGTCGGTGATCGCGATCAGCATCAGCACCGCGAACAGCGGAGTGAACCAGCGCTTGCCTTCCTGGGTCACGCTCAGCGCGTTGCCGTGGTACTGCGGGGTCAGGCGCAGATGCTTGCGCATGAAGCGCAGTACCGGGTTGGCTTCCAAGTCAGGCTCCTTGCCCGCCGAGAACCACATCTTGATGCCGGTCAGCAGCAGGAACGCGCCGAACACGTACAGCAGCCAGTGGAACTTGGTCAGCAGCACCGAGCCGGCGAAGATCATCACCGCGCGCAGCACGATTGCGCCGAGTACGCCGATCACCAGCACGCGCTGGCGCTGCTCCTCCGGCACCGCGAAGTAGCTCATGATCATCAGGAACACGAAGATGTTGTCGACCGCCAGCGACTTCTCGACCAGGTAGCCGGTCAGAAACTCCAGGCCCAGGCGGTTGCCGGTGGCCACGTCGATGGTCTCGCGCAGGTACCACCACAGGCCGCCATTGAACGCCAGCGCCAGCGCGATCCAGCCGATGCTCCACCACAGCGCTTCCTTGAAGGTGACCTTGTGCGGACCGCCGTGGCGCATCAGCACCAGGTCCGCCAGCAGCGCCACGATCACCACGATCGCGAAACCGCCCCACAACCACACGTTGCCTATCGTTTCCATTGGGAATTTTCCGTCAGTGAACAGGGAACCTCGGGGCCGCGGTGGCGGAGGCGTTCCGGACGGAGACGACGGATGTCGTCCAGAGGGTGCCTTCGCCACTGCGGCGAAGGTCTCGCTCGCAGCCGATGAACCGGCTGCCGTTGCACCGGAGCCCGCGGGCTCGAATTGACGGCGACAACGTCGGGAGCTACTCCCCTTCTGCGCGCATTCTTGCCGCTGCCGGCGGTGCCGTCAATCGGGGCGGCTACAATGGCGTTCATGAATAGTCCCCTGCCCGTAGTCCGCCTCAAGAACGCCTGGCGCTCCAGCCATCCTTGGATCTTCCAGAAACTGGTCGAAAAACCCGCCGCCAAGCCCAAGCCGGGCGCGCTGGTGGACGTGGTCGGGGTGGATGGCGACTGGATCGGTCGCGGCTTCTACAACGGCCACTCGCGCATCGCCGTGCGCATCCTCGAGACCAACCCCGACATCGCCGTCGACGAGTCCTGGTTCGCGCGCAAGATCGCCGAGGCGGTGTCGCTGCGCCGTGACGTGCTCAAGCTGGATGCGGTCAGCGACGCCTGGCGCGTGGTGCATGCCGAGGGCGACGGCCTGTCCGGGCTGGTGGTGGACCGCTACGGCGACCTGCTGGTGGTGGAATTCTTCAGCGCCGGCATGTTCCGCCACCGCGAGTGGATCTACGCCGCGCTGCGCGCGCAGTTCCCCGGCGCGCGCTTCTACAGCTTCGCCGAGGAGCACGTGCAGAAGCAGGAGAGCTTCGACTACCGGCCGGTGTCCAGCAGCGGCGAGCGCCCGGAGCCGGCGATCATCAGCGAATACGGCGTGCGCTTCCGCGCCGATCCGGCCGGCGCGCACAAGACCGGTTTCTTCGCCGACCAGCGCGAGAACCGCCAGTGGCTGAGCCAGCAGGTGGAGGGCAAGCGCGTGCTCGACCTGTGCTGCAACACCGGCGGCTTCGCCGTCTACGCCAAGGTCCGCGGCGCCACCGAAGTGGTCGGCGTGGACATCGACGAGGACGTGATCGAGATCGCCAAGGGCAACGCCCGGCTCAACGACGTGCGGCCCAAGTTCGTGCAGGCCGACATCTTCCCGTACCTGCGCGATGCCGCCGCGCGCGGCGACCGGTACGACGTGGTGATCCTGGACCCGGCCAAGATGACCCGCGACCGCGACCAGGTGATCCCGGCGCTGAAGAAATACCTGGACATGAACAAGCTGGCGCTGGGCGTGGTCGCCCCGGGTGGCCTGTTCGCCACCTTCTCCTGCACCGGCCTGGTCGCCGAGCACGAGTTCCTGGACATGCTGCGCCGCGCCGCCTATTTCTCCGGCCGCACCATCCAGATCCTGAAGGTGGCCGGTGCCGGCGCCGACCACCCGTTCATGGCCCACGTGCAGGAATCGCGCTACCTCAAGGCGGTGTTCTGCCGCGTGCTGGACTAGCGCGCCGCGCATGTGCCGGGCCGAGCGGCGGTTCCTGCGCAGCGCACCGGTGCGGGTGCGCGCGACGCTGACGACCGCGCGCCGCGCATGAAAATCGTCATCGCCCCGGACGCGTTCAAGGAAAGCCTGTCCGCGGCGCAGGCGGCCGCGCAGATCGCGGCCGGCTTCCGCAGCGTGTTCCCGGAGGCGCAGTACGTGCTGCTGCCGTTCGCCGACGGCGGCGAGGGCACCGTGGACGCGCTGGTCGCCGGCGGCGGTGGGCGCCGGGTCGCCTGTACGGTGACCGGTCCGCTGGGCACGCCGGTCGCGGCGCAGTTCGGCCTCAGCGAGGATGGCGGCACTGCGTTGATCGAGATGGCCGCGGCCAGCGGGCTGATGCTGGTGCCGCCGCCACGGCGCGATCCGCGCCTGACCGGCACCCGCGGCGTCGGCGAACTGATCCTGGCCGCGCTGGATGCCGGCGCGCGCCGGCTGTTGATCGGCATCGGCGGCAGCGCCAGCAACGATGGCGGCGCCGGCATGGTGCAGGCGCTGGGCGTGCGCCTCCTGGACGCGCATGGCCGCGACCTTGCGGCTGGCGGCGCGGCGCTGGGTGCGCTGGCGCGCATCGAGATGGGAGGGCTGGATCCGCGGCTGCGCGGCTGCACCATCGAAGTCGCCTGCGATGTCGACAACCCGCTGACCGGGCCGACCGGCGCCTCGGCGGTGTTCGGGCCGCAGAAGGGCGCGATGCCGGCGATGGCCGCCCAGCTCGACGCCGGGTTGCAGCACTACGCCGCGGCGATCGAACGTACCCTGGGCGTGGCGGTGGCGCAGCTGCCCGGGGCCGGCGCGGGCGGCGGCATCGGCGCGGCCCTGGTCGCCTTTCTCGGCGCGCGCCTGCGGCCGGGCGTGGAGATCGTCGCGCAGGCACTGGGTCTGGAAGCGCACCTGGACGGCGCCGACTTGCTGGTCACCGGCGAGGGCCGTCTGGACGGGCAGAGCGCGCAGGGCAAGGTCCCGGTCGGCCTCGCCCGCATCGCCCGGCGCCATGGCGTGCCGGTGCTGGCCATCGCCGGCGGCCTGGGCGAGGGCGCGGCGGACCTGCATGCGCAGGGGATCGACGCGCTGTTCGGCGCGGTGCAGCGGGTGGCCACGCGCGAGGCCGCCCTGGCCGACGCCGCGGACGCCCTGCGCCAGGCGGCACGCAACGTGGCCGCGGCGATCGCGCTGGGCCAGCGCTTGGGCGGCTCCCGGGCGCAATAGCGGCCTGCGCAATAGGCTCGGCTTGGCGGCGCGCTGGAATCCGCGGCGTTGGCTCGCGGTACGTCAGCCCCTGTGGGAGGGACTTCAGTCCCGACCCGATGACCGGTGGCGATCGCAATGCAGGAAGGGAAGCCCGCCCCGGGCCAGGTGTGGCGTCGGCGCTAGCCTCGCTGTAGCCAATCCCGAATCCCGAATCCCGGGCAATCGTGCCTGCACCAAACTGGTGCTCCAGTCCGCGCCCATTTGGCGCGCGCTGCCCCGTTCAGGTAAACTGAAAACGTTTACAACACGGATGCTCATAACCATGGAAACGCCCAATCTCCCGCAACGCGCTCCGCTCAGCCCGAAGTGGCAGTTCCGCTTTGATTTCTTCGACCGTTACGGCGGACCGTCCACGCCCGAGTACAAGGCCGCGTTCAAGGCGCTGCCGTTCATGGAACGGCTGAAGATCAACATGAATTTCTTCGCGCTGTTCTTCGGCTTCATCTACTTCTTCATTTTGGGCATGTGGCGCAAGGCGCTGGGGCTGATCGGCATCTCGCTGGCGGTGGGCATCATCGCGGCGTTCCTGCCCGATGCAGTCGGTCGCGGCCTGGGATTCGCCTACTCGGTGCTGGTCGGCATGGCCGCCAACTACGCCTATTACCTCGACCAGCGCAAGGGCAGCGTCAGCTGGAACCCGTTCGAAGGCGTGCGTTGGTGGTAATGGCCGGGCGCGGCGGCGCGCAGGTGCGATGCGCCGCCGCCGCGTTCAGCGCTTGCGTTTCCAGAACTGCCAGGCCGGTGCCGGCGTTGGCGTGACCACGGCGGCGGCCGGCGCCGGGGCCAGCTGGCCTTGCACGCGGGTCAGCCGCGCCTGCGCATCGAACTCCAGCACGATGCGGGTGTTGCCGCGGGTCGCCACGGTCTGCGCGGCGTCGCGCTGCAGCGCATAGCCCTGATCCCCGAGCAGGCCTTCGCTCATGACGCGGTGGTCGAGCGTGAACTGCATCGGCAGTTCCCCGAGCAGGCGTAGCACGCGGGCGTCGTCGCAAGGCGCGAACACCGTGGCCGGCACGTCCTCGAGCAGGAAGAACAGCGCGCCGCCATCGTACGGCGCGCGGTAGTAGCAGCGCCCGCGCAGGGCGCCGGCAAGCAGGGCGACGTGGTGGCCGCCGTCCTCGTCCAGCGCCGAGGACGGCGTGGCCAGCTCTTCGATGCCTTCGCGCTCGCCGTGCATGCGCAGCGCTTGCGCTTCGGTCAGCAAGGCCGGCGGCAGGTTGCTGGCGGTATTGGCCCAGGCCCACAGCCAGCTGGCGCTGGCCTCGGCGGCGGTGCCCAGCAGCTGCATCGGAAACGACAGATCCTCGCCGAAGCGCACCCGGCCGTCGCCCAGGTCCACGCGCCAGTCGCGCTCGCCCAGCACGTCGGCCAGCGCCTGCTGGCGGGCGTAGGCGCTGCCGATGTGCCGTGCCAGCGCCGCCTGGAAGGCCGGACTCATCGCGGCGTCTGCGGCGCGCGCTGCAGCAGGCTGTTGCGGCGGCCGTACAGCAGGTAGGCGACCACGCCCAGCGCGTTCCACAGTGCGAACCAGATCTGCGTGGTGTGCGGCAGGCTCCAGAACAGGTACAGGCAGCCGCCGATCGCCAGCGGCCCGACCACCCACGCCAGCGGCGTGCGGAAGGTGCGGGTGCGGCCGGGTTCGCGGCGGCGCAGGACCAGCATGCACGCGGCCACGGCGATGAAGGCGGCCAGGGTGCCGGCATTGGCCAGTGCGGCGATCTCGTCCAGCCGCGCCACGCCGGCCAGCGCCGCCACCAGCGCCGCGGTGAACAGGGTGGTGGCCACCGGCGTGCCGGTGCGTGCGTTGACCTTGGACAGTCCGCGCGGCAGCAGGCCGTCGCGCGACATCACGAAGAAGATCCGGCTCTGCCCGTACAGGAACGCCAGCAGCACCGTGGGCAGCGCGATCACCGCGACCACGCCGATCGCCGCCGCCGCCTTGCCGTGGCCGAGCTCGCGCAGGATCAGCGCCAGCGGCTCGGCGCTGGCGCCGAACACGTCGTAGCGCATCGCGCCGACCGCGGCCAGCGCCACCAGGATGTAGATCAGGGTGCAGCCGATCATCGAGCCGACGATGCCGATCGCCAGGTCGCGCTTGGGGTTCTTGGTTTCCTCGGCGGCGGTGGAGATCGCATCGAAGCCGTAGAAGGCGAAGAAGATGATCGCCGCCGCCGCCATCACCCCGTGCGCGGCGCCATCGGCGCCGACCGTCTTGGGGAAGCCGTAGGGCATGAACGGATGCAGGTTGGCGCTGTTGAACGCCGGCAGCGCCACCGCCACGAAGATGCCCAGCGCGATCAGCTTCAACACCACCAGCACCGCGTTGAGCGTGGCGCTCTCCTTGGTGCCGGCCATCAGCAGGCCGGCCACGGCGAAGGTGATCAGCACCGCCGGCAGGTTGACGATGCCGCCGGCGTGCGGCCCGGCGGTCAGCGCCGCCGGCAGGTTCAGGTCCATGCCGGTCTGCGCGCTGGCCCAGTGCAGGAAGCCGACGAAGTAGCCGGACCAGCCCACCGCCACCGTGCTGACCACCAGCGAGTACTCCAGGATCAGGCTCCAGCCCACCACCCAGGCGATCGCCTCGCCCAGCGCGACGTAGCTGTAGGTGTAGGCGCTGCCGGCGGCGGGCATCATCGTCGCCATCTCCGCATAGGCCAGCGCCGCGCAGGCGCAGATCGCCCCGGCCACTGCGAACGACACCAGCACCGCCGGCCCGGCCAGTTGCGCGCCGACGCCGATCAGGGTGTAGATGCCGGTGCCGACGATCGCGCCGATGCCCAGCGCCACCAGATGCGGCCAGCTCAGCGACGGCACCAGCCGGCGGCCGGCCTCGTGGACGGTGACCAGGTCGAGCGACTTGCGCCGGAACAGGAACGACATGCGGGCCTCATGGACGGGAGTGACAAGCCCGGCAGTGTCGCCGAACGCAGTGCAGCAAAGCTATGCCTGCGGCGTGGCGCTCGTGCGGGTCGCGGCCAGCCCAGCGAAGCGCGCGTTCGGCGATATCGAGCCGAGACCGCTCTCTCGTAGGAGCGGCTTCAGCCGCGACGAGCGTTCCCGATGACGCCCGTCGCGGCTGAAGCCGTTTCTATGAAATACCGGTGCGTCAGGACGTGTTCCGCCGCGCGCGGCAACCGTGGGTTCTTGCAACCGCCCTACAGCCCCAGCCGCTCGGCCAGCCGCACCAGTTCGGCCAGCGAGCCGACCTCCAGCTTGCGCATCGCATTGCCGCGGCGCACCTTCACCGTGATCTCGCTGAGCTGCAGCCGCGCTGCCACCTGCTTGTTCAACAGGCCCTGCACCACCAGCTCCACCACCTCGCGTTCGCCGCCACTGAGTCGCGCCCAGCGCGCCTGCAGTTCCGCCTGCGCCGCATCGGCGGCGCGCCGCGCGCGGTCGCGGGCGATGCCCTGGCCGATCGCGTCGAGCAGGTCCTGGTCGCGGAACGGCTTGGTCAGGAACTCGATGGCACCGTTCTTCATCGCCTCCACGCTCATCGGGATGTCGCCGTGGCCGGTGATGAAGATGGTCGGCAGCGCCAGCCCGGCCTCGTGCATGTTGCGGTGGAAATCCATGCCGCTCTGCCCGGGCATGCGGATGTCCAGTACCAGGCAGCTCGGCGCATCGGCGCGCGGATGCGCCAGGAAGTCGCGGGTCGAGGCGAAGGCGTGCACCTGCAGGTCCACCGAGGCGAACAGGTCTTCCAGGGCGGCGCGGATCGAGGCGTCGTCGTCGATCAGGTACACCACCGGGCGCGCGGTCGCGTCGGCGTTCATGACTTGGCTCCGCCAGCGGTGGGCAGGCACACGCAGAACACCGCGCCGCGCGGCCGCCCGGGTTCGGCCCAGATCCGCCCGCCGCCGGCTTCGACGATGCTGCGGCTGATGCTCAGGCCGATGCCGATGCCGCCCTGCTTGGTGGTCCAGAACGCATCGAACAGATGCGCCTGCGCCTGCGCGGACAGGCCTTCGCCGCTGTCGGCCACGCTCAGCCGGACCGAGCGCGTGTCCTCGCGCGCGGTGACGATGCGTAGCGTGCGCTGCGCCGGCGGCGTGGCGGCCATCGCCTCGATCGCGTTGAGCAACAGATTGCCGATCACCTGCTGGATCTGCACCGGGTCGGCCGACACCGGCGGCAGCAGCGCCGACAGCTCGGTGTGCACGCTGACCGCGCTGCGTTCCAGTTCGCCCTGCGACAGCGCCAGTACTTCGTTCACCGCGGCGTTGAGATCGAAGACGCGCTGCTGCGGCGCTTCGCCCCGGGTCAGGCTGCGCACCCGCGCGATCACCTCGCCGGCGCGTTCGGCGTCGGCGAGGATGCGCGCCAGCGCCGCGCGCGCCTTGTCCAGGTTCGGCGGCTGCTGGTCGAGCCAGCGCTGGCAGGCGTTGCCGCTGGTGACGATGGCCGCCAGCGGCTGGTTGACCTCATGCGCGATCGACGCGGTCAGGCTGCCCAGGCTGCGCACCCGCGCCAGCCGCAGCAACTGCGCCTGCGCCGCGTGCGCGGCGGCCTTGGCGCGCTCCATGCGCACCGCGATGGAGGCGGTCACCGCCACCACCACGATGCTGATCGCCGAGTTGATCACGCCCACGTGATAGGCCCCGGCGTGGGTGAGATGGAAGCTGAGCACGACCAGCACCACGCAGATGCCGGCCAGCACGCCCAGCCCGGCCGGCGCCAGCAGCCGTACCGCGCCCAGGATCGCCACGGTGTAGAACAGCGCCGCGGCCACCGCGTAGTCGGTGACCGTGTCGGCGACGAAGATCGCGCCCAGCGCCAGGCCCAGCGCGGTCAGGCCGAGCAGGCGGCGGTGCGGTGGCAGCGGCTTGAACCAGATGATCATCGGCGGCGCAGGGTGAGGGAGGACGCGGGGAGGGACATGGCCGGCTCAGCCTTCGACGCCGGCGTTCCAGAACGCCTGTTGTACACCGGGTTCGCCCTCCAGGCGCTGCACCACCGCATCCAGTTCCTCGGCACGCACCGCGGTGGCGTACAGCGTGGCGGCGATCTCCACGTCCTTCTGTCCGAATGGATGCTGCTCGACTTCGCGCGCCGGGTAATGCGCTTCCTCCAGCAGCTCGATCAGCCGCTCGCGCACGTCGCCGTGCACCTCGCGCGCGCAGATCGCGTAGAACATGTAGGTGGCTTCCAGCGAGGATTCCTTCAGCGGATGCCGGTTGATCCGGTTCACCATCGGCCGCAGCAGGGTATTGCTGAGCAGCACGAACATGGCCGCCAGCACCGCCTCGGCGACCAGCCCGGCACCGGCGCAGGCGCCGACCGCGCCCGATCCCCACAGCGTGGCCGCGGTGTTGAGCCCGGTGACGTTGGCGCCTTCCTTCATGATCGCGCCGGCGCCGAGGAAGCCGATGCCAGAGACCACGTAGGCCACCACCTGCACCGCGCCCTGGGTACCACCGTGGATTTCGAACAGGCGGTCGCCGAGCGAGACGAAGATCGCCGCGCCGACCGCGACCAGGGTGTTGGTGCGCAGCCCGGCGGTGCGCTGGCGCACCTGGCGCTCGAAGCCGATGATCGCGCCGAGCACGAAGGCGGCGGTCAGGCTCACCAGGGTGTCGAGCAGCGAGCCGAGATTGAACAGGCGCAGTGCTTCCATCAGGGCGCGTTCCGGTAGGCGAGGGGAGCGATCATGGCGGCTCCAGGAAAGGGAGTGAGCGGATGCAGGGCAGCGCATGATGCCGGGGCAAGATGGCATCCAACACCGCGGCTCAGGCGCGCGCGGCTCAGCGCACCCCGGGCCACCACGCGAGCGCGACATGCAGCCAGTGTGCAGCCGGGGCGCTGGCCCCGGCCTCGTGCAGGCGCCGCTGCGCCGCATGCGGCAGGCGCGCGCGGACGCGGATGCGGTCTGCGACCGGCAGCTGCGACAGCGCGTCGGCCATCACCCGCGGCGATTGTGCGGACAGCGCCAGGGCGAAGGCGCGGGGGCCGTGGGCGGCGAGCAGATGCCGCAGCGCCTCGGTGCGGCGCATGGCGACCGCGGCGCGCAGCGCGCGCTGCAGGCCGCGCTGCAGACGGAAACGGCGGGAAAACAGCGAGAACGCGAACATGACGACCTCCTTGCGGCGCGTGGCCGGCAAGGACGTCGCGGCGTGCGGGCGGCGGGCGTCTTCCGGCTCAGCGCCAGGCAGCGACCAGGCGGGGGGAATGGCAGTGGAATGCGGCGCTGACGCCGCGTCGATGCGGATCGGGGTCCATTACTCGCCTCCAGTGTCAGGGGGAACGGATCGCGCGGTGCGCGACGCCCTGGCGCGGCTTGATGCCGCAGCGCCGCCCACTGGCCGGGCCAGGAGCGGGTGGCGCAAAGCTTGGCATGGGGCATCTGGGCGCACCAGCCTGCATGAGGCCATGGCGGCGATACCAAGGTATATCCCGGCCCCTTCCGCCTACCGGCGCGTGGCGCAGCGACTGAGACGCGGCCGGCTACACTGGCCGCATGCAAAACGATGCCCATTTCCTGATCCTCGCCGGCCTGTTGTGCGCCGTCATCGTCCTGTTGCTGGCCGTGCTGCTGCGGCGCGGCAACCACGCCGCGCTGGAGACGGCTCTGCGCGAGGAGCAGCGCAGCGGCCGCGGCGAACTGCGCGAGCAACTCGACAGCCTCGCCCGCCAGCAGGACGCGCGCAGCGAAGGCTTCGCCCGCAACCTGGCGGATCTTTCCACCCGCACCGACCAGCGCCTGGACCTGCTGCGCGAAGCGCTGACCGAGGACGCACGGCGTGGCCGGGTCGAGGCCGGCGCCGCGCAGCAGCGCATGGCCGAGCTACTCAGCCAGCGCCTGGTCGAGATCCGCGGCCAGCTGGATGCCTTCGGCCAGCAGCAGGACGCGCGCATGGCCCAGTTCGGCCAGCAGCAGGCCGAACTGATCGCGCGCATCGACGCGCAACTGGGCGCGTTGCGCGAGGCCCTGCTCGAGGACACGCGCAAGGGCCGCCAGGAAGGCGCGGACGCGCAGCAGCGCTTCGCCGACGCGCTTGGCCAGCGTCTGAGCGAGCTGGTCCAGCGCAACGAGCAGCGCCTGGGTGAGATGCGCGGCACCCTGGAAGAGCGGCTGAAGGAGTTGCAGGCCGATAACGCGGCCAAGCTCGAGCAGATGCGCGGCACCGTCGACGAGAAGCTGCAGACCACCCTCAACACGCGCCTGGACGCCTCGTTCAAGCTGGTCTCCGAACGGCTCGAGCAGGTCCAGCGCGGCCTGGGCGAGATGCAGCAGCTCGCCACCGGCGTCGGCGACCTCAAGCGCGTGCTGAGCAACGTCAAGAACCGCGGCGGCTGGGGCGAGGTGCAGCTGGAGAACATCCTCGAGCAGACCCTGACCCAGGAGCAGTACGCCCGCGGCGTGCGGGTGCGCCCGGAGCGCAACGAGATGGTCGATTTCGCCGTGCGCCTGCCCGGCCGCGGCCACGAGGACACGCCGGTATGGCTGCCGATCGACGCCAAGTTCCCGCGCGAGGACTACGAGCGCCTGCTCGACGCGCAGGAGCAGGGCGATCCGGAGCTGGTGCAGGCGATGGGCGTGCAGCTGGAGCGCGCGATCCGGGTGCAGGCCAAGTCGATCGGCGACAAGTACATCGCCCCGCCGCACACCACCGACTTCGCGGTGATGTTCCTGCCCACCGAGGGCCTGTACGCCGAGACCCTGCGCCGCCCCGGCCTGGCCGACCTGCTGCAGCGCGAACATCGCATCGTCGTCGCCGGTCCGACCACGATCACCGCGCTGCTCAACAGCCTGCAGATGGGCTTTCGCACCCTGGCCATTGAGAAACGCTCCAGCGAGGTGTGGGGTGTGCTGGCCGCGGTCAAGAGCGAGTTCGGCAAGTTCGCCGGCATCCTGGAGAAGGCCGAGAAGCAGATCAGCACCGTCGGCAAGAGCCTGGGCGAGGCCAGCCGCAAGACCCGCACCATCGAACGCCGCCTGCGCGGCGTCGAGACCCTGGCCGACGCGCAGGCCGCGCCGCTGCTGGACCTGTCGCTGCCGCTGGACGATGCCGAGGCCGACACCGACGTGGAGGAGTCGTCGCGCGACGAGCAGGGGTGAGGGCCGCGCGTTGCGGGGCCGGGATTGGGCATTCGGGATTGGGGATGATCAGTCATTCTGCTGCTGACAGGCCGGGGATTCGCGGAGCCAGCACTGCGCGCCTTGATGGTGCTCGCGCCGACCAGGGAGGCTTTCCGGCAGGCTAAGCGTCGCCGGCGCGGGTGCAGCCAGCGTCGCGCAGACGCATCGAAGCGTGTCGCATAGCGCGCGGCATGTGGGAGACGCATCCTGGGCCTGCGCTGTCGCGACGCGAACGTCTGCCGCGTGCGCGTTGCCACCCCTGCCACGCCGCCAGAGGCAGGCATGCATCCGGCTGTCGGCGGGCTGAGCGGAGGGCGGGCGATGCCCTGTCGGCGGTATCGGCAGCGACTATGCTGGCGCTCCCTTTCGACCGAGGTAATGCTCCATGTCCGAGTCGCTGACCGCCATCCCGCTGACCCGCATCGACGGCCAGCCGGCCACCCTCGCCGAGTTCGCCGGCAAGGTGTTGCTGATCGTCAACGTCGCCTCCAAGTGCGGCCTCACCGCGCAGTACGCCGGCCTGGAAGCGCTGTACCGCGAGAAGCAGGCCGCGGGACTGGAAGTGCTCGGTTTCCCCGCCAACGATTTCAAGGGCCAGGAGCCGGGCAGCGAGGCGGAGATCCAGCAGTTCTGCCAGCTCACCTACGACGTCACCTTCCCGATGTTCGCCAAGATCGCCGTCACCGGCGAGGACACGCATCCGCTGTACCGCGCGCTGATCGCCGCGCAGCCGCAGACCGAGGGCGAGGGCCCGATGCGCGAGAAGCTGGCCGGCTACGGTATCGAGCCGAATCCGGCGCCGGGCGTGCTGTGGAACTTCGAGAAGTTCCTGATCGGCCGCGATGGCCAGGTGCTGGGCCGCTTCGCCCCGGACGTCACCGCCGAGGATCCGCGCCTGCGCGCGGCGATCGACGCGGCGCTGGGGTAATGGCGCGCTGCGTTCGACACCGAGAGGCGCCTCCTGTGAGCTGGACGCGTCGTTCGGGCTTGCAGATCGGTGTTGACCGAGCCGAGACGTTGTCGGTGCTCTTGTGATTTTCGGCGTCGTCTATCGCGGCTGAAGCTGAGGGCTTCGCTCCGCACCCTCACCCCAACCCCTCTCCCGAGGGGAGAGGGGCTAGCGCTCTACGCGAGGCTTGCAGTTCCATGCTGCCCGCTGCCCGCTGCCCGCTGCCATTGCCATTGCCATTGCCATTGCCATTGCCATTGCCGTTGCCGTTGCCGTTGCCGTTGCCGTTGCCGTTGTTTTTGCTGGTGCTTTTGACTTACCGGGTTCCCTTCCGAAGCGGCGGCCAGCGCGGGGAAAAACCCGAAGGGCGGCGTACATGGATGTACGCCGTCCGCGGCAGGGGCAGGATGCCCCTGCCGCGGATCCCCGTGATGGACGCGGACCCGGAGCGCGCAGCGCGGAGGGCGCGAAGGCAGGGCGCGCTTGACCAGCCTTCGGCTGTGGTAAAGCGCTTCTTTTGGTTACTTTTCTTTGCGCGAGCAAAGAAAAGTAACTCGCCCGCAAGGGCGAAAGCTTTGCTTCTGCTGTTGTCGTTGATGTGGTTGCTGCGTTTGGAAGCTTGAAAGCAACAACAAAGGCTTTCGCCTGGCGGCGAGTCACTTTTCTTTGCTTGTGCAAAGAAAAGTAACCAAAAGAAAGCACACCCCGCAGCGCGCCCTCCGCGCTACGCGCTCCGGGTTCGCAGCCACGACGGGCATTTTTCGACGGCACATCCATGTGCCGGCGAAAAACGACGCGCATCCTGCGCGTCGCCCTTCGGGTATTCGCCCGCCGTGGCTGCCGCGCCGAGGGGACCCCGATAAATCAACAGCAACAGCACGAGCAACAGCAACGCCGGCCGTATGCTGACGTCCGCCACGACATCGCATCACCCACTGCAAACCGAGCACTCATTCCCGCACATCGCGCTGCGCCCAAGGACGATGCCAGCAAAAGCTGCAGACACAAAAAACCCGGCCGAGGCCGGGCTTTTCGTAGGTGCGTGGTACGCCGGACTCAGCGGCCGCCGCGCCACTCCGGGACCGGCATCGCGTCCACCGGCACCGTCGGGTTGGTCTCTTCCTCGCGCAAGTAGGCCGGCAGATCGTCGTCCTGACGCTTGTGCCCGCGCATGTCGCTCTCGATCTGATAGTTGCGGCGCTGCAGCCACGCATCGCGGGTCAGCTGGTACTCGTCCGGCGCCTGGTCGCGCAGGCTGTCCAACGACAGCAACTGCGCGCGCGTGTCGACCAACTGCAGGCCCTGCAGGCCGACGCGTACCCGGTCTTCCTCGATCTGCTGCAGCGGCGACAGCGGCGCGTCGCCGACCAGGCCGAAGGTATCGCGCACCGTGCGCGGACCGAACAGCGGCAGTTCCAGGTAGCGCGAGCGGCGCCAGCCCCACACGCCCAGGGTCTGGCCGAAGTCCTCGCTGCGTCGCGGCAGGTTGGCGTCGGTGGCCGGGTCGAAGATGCCGCCGATGCCCAGCGTGCTGTTGATCAGGAACCGGCTCAGGGTCTGCCCCGCCTGCAGCGGACGGCCCTGCAGCAGCTGGTTGACCATGGTCAGCGGCGAGCTGAGGTTGTCGAAGAAGTTGGTCACGCCCAGCCGTACCGGCCGTGGCACCACGTTGACGTAGGCACGCGCCAGCGGCCGCGCCACGGCGCGGTCGACCACGTTGTTGAAGGCATGCACCTTGCGGTTGTACTTCTCCCACGGGTCGTAGCTCGGCGGCGCCTGCACGCCCGCCGGCAGGGTCGGATCGGCCACCGGGTTGTACGGATCGCTGCCGTACAGCGCGGCGTAGTCGTCTTCGGCCGAGGTCGGTGCGCCGTTGGCGCCCGCCGGAGGCGTGGCCACCGTCGCGCTGGACGACGCCGGCGTGGCGCTGGCGTCCATGCCGGTCGTGCTGTCGGTGGACGCCGCCATGGCGTTCGCATCGGCGGTGGGGGCGCTGTCGCCGGCAGCGGGCGCGGTCTGCGCCGTCGGCGGCGGAGGCGGTGGCGGGGTGCGCTTGGGCGCGCCGGCGCAGGCGCCAAGCGCGGCGGCCAGGGTCAGGGAGGTGAGGATACGCAGCACGTTCATGTGTCAGCTCGCCGCAGGGGGAGAGTGGAAGTCCAGGGTCGAGGCCAGCCGGTAGGCGGCGCTCAGGTCGGTCAGGCCGGCCGGGGCGCCATGGATGGCGACCTCGGCCTGGCCCTGGGTGCGCAGGCGCGCGGCGAGTTCGGCGAGCAGTGCCAGGCCGGCGCTGTCCACCCGCGACACCGCCTGCAGATCCAGCGCGCGTGCGCCCGGCAGCGCGCGCAGCGCCGCCGGCCACAACGCGGTGGCCGCGGCGCGGTCGAGCACGCCGCTCAGCGCGAGCGTGTCGCCGTCGCGGCGCACCTGCGGCGCATCACTTGCCACTGTTGCTCGCCGGTGCCGCCTGCAGCGTGCCGTTGCGCAGCTCGGCCGCGACCTCGGCGATCGACTTGTTGCGCAGCGGGGTGTCGAACTGGTTGCGGAAGGTCTGCACGTAGGACACGCCTTCGACCATCACGTCGAAGATCTTCCAGCCCGCGCCGGTGTTGCGCAGCAGGTAGTCCACCGGCACCGGGTCGCCGCCGCTGCGCAGCAGCTCGGTGGAGACCTTGACGCCGCGGCCGCCCGGCAGCGGGGTTTCCGACTTCACCCGCACCTGCGGCTTGCCTTCGAAGGTCAGCAGCGAGGTGCCGTAGCGCTGCATCAGGTTGTCGGCCATCGCGTCGCCGAACAGCTTGACGTCGCCGTCGGAGGCGCCGCGGCCGTGCACGCCCAGCACCAGGCGGGCGGCGTAGTCGCGGTCGAAGGACTTGTTCATCTCGCTGTCGATGAACTGGCGCAGCGCGGAAGGGTTGCTCTTGAACTCGCTGCGGCGCTGTTCCAGCGTGGTCAGGATGCGCGTGCTGTTCTCCAGCACCACCTTGCTGGCCGAACCGGCCTGGGCGGCGGCGGCGGCCGGCGCGGCCTGGGCCAGGGCGGCGGAGGGCGCGGCCACGGCCAGCGCGGCGGCGAGAGCGGCGGAAAGCAGTTTGATCGTCATGGCTTGGGTTCCGTTGCGGGCGTGGTGGGGTCGGCCGAGGGTGCGGCAGCGGGCGTTGCGTTCTTGTCGCCGCCGGCGCTGCCGCCGCCGAACATGTACTTGCCGACCAGCTGGATCAGGTCCACCGCCGGCTGGGTGAAGGCGATTTCCTGGCCGGGCTTGAGCGTGTCGGGGTCGCCGCCGGGCTGCAGGCCGACGTAGCTCTCGCCGAGCAGGCCGCTGGTCAGGATCGCCGCCGAGGTGTCGGCCGGCAGGTCCTTGTACTTGTCGTCGATGGACAGGGTGACCACCGAGTCGAACTTGGTCGGGTCCAGGTCGATCTTGGCGACCTGGCCGATGATGACGCCGCCGATCTTCACCGGCGCCTGCGCGCGCAGCTGGCCGATCTGCGAGAAGCGCGCGACCAGGTCGTAGCGGTGGCCGCCGAAGCCCCACTGGCGGTTGGTGGAAGCCAGCGCCAGCACCAGCAGCGAGGCCAGGCCCAGCAGCAGGAAGGCGCCGACGGCGAACTCGAGACGGGGACCACGGAGAGCCATAACGTGTCTACCTTGTTGATTCAGCGTGGCCGCGGCGCCAGTGCCGCGACCGGGATGTTGCCGCGGGGCCTGCCGTCGCCGGCCGGCTCCGCGTTGGCGCCGCTCAGCGGAACAGCAGCGCCGACATGACGAAGTTGAACATCAGCACCAGCAGCGAGGCGTTGACCACGGCGCGGGTGGTGGCCACCGAGGTGCCCTCGATGGTCGGCTCGGCGTGGAAGCCGACATAGGCCGCGACCAGCGCCGCCGTGCCGCCGAACACCGCCGACTTCAGCATCGCCACGCCGAAGTCGTCCCAGAAATCCACGCTGCTCGACAGCGCCGACCAGAACGTGCCGCGGTCCAGGCCGAGCGCCGCCACCGCCTCGAAGTAGCTGGCGCTGATCGCCAGCGAGCAGAAGATGCCGGTCAGCAGCGGCACGGTCAGCACCGCCGCCCAGAAGCGCGGCGCCACCGCCTTGGCCACCGGGTCGATCGCCATCAGCTCCAGCGCCTTGATCTGGTCGGTGGCGCGCATCAGGCCCAGCTCGGCGGCGATGGAACTGCCGGCGCGGCCGATGAACAGCAGCGCGGTCAGCACCGGCGCCAGCTCGCGGTACAGCGACAGCCCGAGCAGGGTCGACAACGCATCGGAGGCGCCGTAGGTCTGCAGCGTGCGGTAGCCCTGCAGGGTGAGCACCAGCCCGACGAACGCACCGCCCACCGCGATGATCGGCAGCGAGCGCGCGCCGACCTTGTAGATCTCGCGGATCAGCTCGGCCAGCAGGTCGCGGGTCGGCAGCGAACCACGCAGCACGGTCAGGAAGAACAGCCCGGCGCGGCCCAGGGAACGGATCGGGGCAACGATGGCCATCAGGCGGCGCTCCGCGCGCGCTGCGGCGCATCGAACGGGATCGGGCCGTCGGGACGGCCGTGCAGGAACTGCTGCAGCAGCGGGTCGCTGCTGGCCTGCAGGTCCTGCGGGGTGCCGGCGAAGACCACGCCGCCGTTGGCGATGGCCACCGCTTGGTCGCAGATCGGCAGGGTCTCATGGACGTGGTGGCTGACGATGATGCTGGTCAGGCCCAGGGTGTGGTTGAGGCGCTGGATCAGGCTCATGATCACGCCGGAGGCGATCGGGTCCAGGCCGGTCAGGGGTTCGTCGTAGATCATCAGCGGCGGATCCAGGGCCAGGGCCCGCGCCAGCGCCACGCGCCGCGCCATGCCGCCGGATAGCTCGCGCGGCCAGGCATCGGCGGCGGCCAGCAGGCCCACCGCATGCAGCTTTAGCGCCACCAGCCGCTGCAGCACCGGCTCGGGCAGGCGGGTGTGGGCGCGCAACGGCAGCGCCACGTTCTCGGCCACGCTCAGGTCGGTGAGCAGGCCATTGCCCTGCAGCAGCACGCCGATGCTCTTGCGCGTCTCGCGCAGCGCACGGCTGCCGCGCGGCAACGGCTTGCCGAACACCTCCAGCGTGCCAGCCGCGGGCACCAGTTCGCCGGTCAGCGCCGCCAGCAGCGTGGACTTGCCGCTGCCGGAGGGACCCAGCACGGCGGTGATGCTGCCGCGCGGCACGCTCAGCGAGACGTCGCGCAGAATCGCGCGGCCGCCGCGGTCGATGCGCACACCCGACAACTGCACCAGATTGGATTCGGAAGACGCCATTGCGGCCTTTAACGAAAATACAACATAGGATCGATCCGTTCGGCTGAACTTAACCGAACTGGCCCGTCCAGTATTGTGGCACTGCTCACGCCCCTGTGCGCGCCCGGCGCATATGCCCGTCTACGCAACAGCGTGTCGCGTTTGGCGGCCTGTCCGTCACGCCATGCGAGGCGGGCCGGCGCGGGTGGGACGCATCCGGCACAATGCCCGGCACATGCCTGCCCCGTCCGCGCCCGATTTCCGGCTGTATCCGTCCAACGCGCTGGATACCCTGGCCGCCCTGCTCGCCGAAGAACTGCGCCGGCCGCCGCCGGAGCAGCCCTTGCTGGCGCCGGAGGTGGTGCTGATCCCGCAGGTGGCGATGCGGCGCTGGCTGCAGTCGACCCTGGCCGCGGTGCACGGGGTGGCGGCGAACCTGGAATTCCTCACCCCCGGCGAATTCGTCGCGCGCGCGCTGGAGCGCAATCTCGGCGCGGCGGCCGACGATCTGGACATGGCGACCATGCACTGGCGCCTGTACGCCGCGCTGCAGGGCGACCTGGGCACCGATGCGGCGTTGGCGCCGCTGGCCGGGTATCTGGCCGATGGCGATGCGCTCAAGCCGTGGAGCCTGGCCGGCGAGCTGAGCAACGTGTTCGAGAAGTACCAGGCCTGGCGCCGCGACTGGCTGCTGCGCTGGGAAGGCGGCGCCGACCCGGACGATCCGCAGGCACGGCTGTGGCGGCGCATCGCCAGCGGCCGCGCCTACCGCGCGCGGCGCATCGGCCAGTACCTGGACCGCTACGCGCGGCCGGACGGGCCGTTGCCGCAGGGCCTGCCGCGGCGCCTGTTCGCCTTCGCCGTGCTCAACATCTCCCCGGACGTGCTGCGCGTGCTGGCCACGCAGGCGCGCGCCGGCACGCTGCACTTCTACCTGCCGACCCCGGCCCAGGGCTACTGGGGCGATCTGCAGACGCTGTGGCAGCGCCGCCGCGAGGGCGGGGCGGTGGAGCTGTTCGCCGAGCAGGTGCAGGAGAATCCGCTGCTGCAGGCCTGGGGCGCGGCCGGGCGCGACTTCATGGCGCTGATCGGCGACTACGAGGTGGTGCATCCGCTGGCCGAGATCGCGGTCTATGCCGATCCGCTGGAATCGGGCCGGCGCGCGCTGGCCGACGGTGGCCTCGGCGACAGCCTGCTGCGGCGCATGCAGAGCGACCTGTTCCATCGCCGCGCGCCGGCCCGACCGGCGCCGCTGGCCGCGGTGGACCCGCACGATCCCAGCCTGCAGGTGCACGCCTGCCACACCCGCCTGCGCGAACTGCAGGTGCTGCACGACCAGCTGCGCGCGCTGCTGGACGATCCGCGCTTCGAGCCGCCGCTGCAGCCGCGCGAGATCGCGGTGCTGTCGCCGGATATCGACCCCTACGTTCCGTATCTGGATGCGGTGTTCGGCAGCCATGGCGGCGACGACCCCTTGCCCTATGCGCTGGCCGACGCCAGCCCGCTGGCCAGCGAGCCGCTGGCCGAGGTGTTCCTGGCGCTGCTCGGCCTGCCGATCGCGCGGTTCGGCCTGCACGAGATCCTGGACCTGCTCGCCAGCGCGCCGATCGCCGAGGCCGCCGGCCTGGACGAGGCCGGGCTGGAACGCCTGCGCGGCTGGCTGCACGCCGCCGGCGCGCGCTGGGGCCTGGATGCAGCGCACCGGCAGCGTCACCAGGCGCCGGCCGACGACGCCTACACCTGGCGTTTCGCCCTGGACCGGCTGCTGCTCGGCCACGCCAGCGGCGCCGAGGACGACATCGACGGCGTGGCGCCGTGGCCGCAGCTGGAAGGCAGCGCGCTGGCCGCGCTGGACACGCTGCTGCGTCTGTTGCGCGTGCTCGACCGCCACCAGGCCGCGCTGGCCGAGCCGATGCCGCCGGCGCAGTGGCGCGAAGTGCTGCTGGGGCTGCTCGAGGCCTTGTTGCCGCAGAGCCCGTCGGCGCCGCGCCAGCAGCGCGCGCTGGAACGGTTGCGCGCACTGATCGACCAGTTCGCGCGCGACGCCGCCCGCGCCGACTACGCCGACGCGGTGCCGGCCGAGGTGGTGCGCGCGCACTTCGCCGCGGTGCTGGGCGAATCGGACACGCGCGCGCCGCTGCTCACCGGCGGCATCAGCTTCGGCCGCATGGTGCCGATGCGGCTGCTGCCGTTCCGGGTCATCTGCCTGCTGGGCATGAACGACGGCGATTTCCCGCGCCGCGATCCGGCCGCCGGGCTCAACCGCCTCACCGCCGAACTGGGCACCGCGCGCCGCCGCCACGGCGACCGCTCCACCCGCGAGGACGACCGCTTCCTGTTCCTGCAGCTGTTCGCCTCGGCGCAGGAAGTGTTCTACCTCAGCTACCTGGGCGCCGACGCGCGCGACGGCAGCGTGCGGGAACCCTCGCCGCTGGTCGGCGAACTGCTGGCCTGCACCGCGCAGTACCACGCCGATCCGGCCGCGGCCGCAGCGCTGGTGGTGCGGCATCCGCTGCAGCCGTTCGCCGCCGCCGCGTTCGGCGCCACCGGTGCCGAGGATGCCGACCCGCGCCGTTTCAGCTACCGCCGGCAGTGGCGGCCGGCGGTGGACAGCCTGGTCGGCCAGCGCCAGCCGCTGGCGCCGTGGATCGACGCGCTGCCGGCCGCGGCCGACGACGCGCCGCCGGCGCAGTTGTCCATCGACGACCTGCGCCGGCTGCTGGTCGATCCGGCCGGGCAGTTCCTGCGCCAGCGCCTGGGCCTGCGCCTGCCCGATCCGGCGCAGGCCGACAGCGACCTGGAACCGCTGCTGGCAGCCAGCCGCGGGCTCGACCAGTACGGCTTGCAGCAGCAGGTGTTCGAGGCGGTGCTGCGCGAGGATACCGACGCCCTGTACGAGCGCCTGCGCGCCCGCGCGCTGCTGCCGTCCGGGCCGCTGGGCCGGCGCCAGCTCGACGAGCGCGTGCGCCAGTTGCGTCCCTACGCCGAGGCGTTCCGGCAGTGGCGCGGCGCCGCCGCCGCACCGCTGGCGCCGCGGCTGCAGGTGGACCTCGACGGCACCGCGCTGCATGGCCGCCTGCCCGGCTGGTACGCGCCCGGCGTGGCGCGCGTGCAGGTCGGCGCCTTGAGCGGGCGCAGCGCGATTCGCCATGGCCTGGAATGGCTGCTGCTGCGCGCCGCCGGCGAAGCGATGCCCTACGTGCGTTTCTTCGATCACGACGACGGCCTCGGCCCGCATCCGATGGACCGCGAACCGCTGCCCACTGCCCAGGCGCGGCAGGCATTGGGCGAGCTACTGCAGCTGTATCGGCATGGCCGGCAGGCGCCGCTGGCGTTCGCGCCGTACAGCAGCTGGAAGTACTACCAGGCCGCGCGCGCCGGCGATCTCGACAAGGCGATCAAGGACGCCGCCGCGCAATGGCAGGCCGGCTTCGGCTGGAGCGAGGCGGACAGCCCGGAACTGCGCCTGGTCGGCCGTGGCCGCGACCCGTTCGCCGACGCCCAACGCTTCGCCGACTTCGCCGCCACCAGCCAGCGCGTGTTCGGCCTGCTCGAACAGGGCGACGCCGGCCCTGCGCTCGATCCCGAACGGCTGAGCGAAAGCTGGCAGCGCTGGCGCGGCTTGCAGGAGGACGCCGAATGAGCGCCGCGCCCGACCGCGATCCGTACCTGGTCCTGCCGCTGCACGGCGTGCGCCTGATCGAGGCCAGCGCCGGCACCGGCAAGACCTTCACCCTGGCCACCCTGTTCACCCGCCTGGTGGTCGAACGCGGCCTGCGCCTGGGCCAGATCCTCGCCGTCACCTTCACCGAGGCCGCCACCCAGGAGCTGCGCCGGCGCATCCGCGAGCGCCTGGCGCTCGCGGCGACGCTGGTGCCGACGGCCGGAACTGGGTCGGACACGGATCGTGACGCGGTAGGAGCGGCGCTGGTCCCCGGTTCGGGATCGGCCGCGACCGAACGCGCGGACGACCCGTCGCGCTCGCACCAAGACCCGCCCGATGTCGCGTTGACCCGCGCCATCCTGGGCGCGCACCTGGCGACCGGCACCGAAACCGCGACCGCCCTGCGCCGCCGCCTGCAGCAGGCCGCCGAGGACATCGACCTCGCCGCGATCTTCACCATCCACGGCTTCTGCGCGCGCGTGCTGCGCGAGCATGCGCTGGAAAGCGGCCAGGCCTTCGCCGCGCCGCAGTTGCTCACCGATGATCGCGAACTGCTGCGCGATGTCGCCGCCGACCTGTGGCGGCAACGCGCCGCCGATGCGGCGATGGCCGAGGACCTGGTGGCGCTGTGGCCGGGCGGGCCGGACGGCATGGCCATCGATCTGCGCGAACTGGTGCGGCATCCGACCCTGCTGCCGGCCGCGCCGGTCTTCGCCGCCGAAGAAGGCGACGTGCTGCAGCACGCCGCGCAGCGCGCTGGCGTGGCGCTGGCCGAGGCGTTCCGCGCGCACGGCACCGCCTGTTTCGAGGCGATCGTCGCGGCGATCGAGGCCGGCGTGCTGAGCAAGGTCAGCTACAAACCCGACTGGCTGACCGCGCTGTGGCACTGGCTGGACGCGTTCGCCGTGGCGCCGGCGGCGGACGCGCCGCCGCACCCGAAGCTGGTCAAGCTCACCGCCGCCGAGCTGACCGCCGGCACCAACAAGAAGCACGCCGAGCGCACCCCGGCCTCGCCTCTGGGTCATGCCATCGACGGCTACCTGGCCGCGTTGGCGCAGCTGGCGCAGTGGCGCACGCAACGCCGCATCTGCCTGCTGCACGCGCTGCGTGCCGACGCGGCCGAGCGGCTGGCCTATCTCAAGCGCCAGCGCCGCGTGCAGACCTACGACGATCTGGTCGAGGGCGTGGCGCGCGCGCTGGAAGGCCCGCACGGCGACGCATTGGCGCAGCGCCTGCGCGCGCAGTACGCGGTCGCCCTGGTCGACGAATTCCAGGACACCGACGACCGCCAGTGGACGATCTTCCGCAAGGTGTTCGCCCCGGAGACGGTCAATTCCGCTGCGGTGCAGGACGATGCGGCGATCGCGCCATCGCTGCCCGCACCGGACGACGCGCTGCCGCCGTTGCTGGCCCTGATCGGCGATCCCAAGCAGGCCATCTACGGCTTCCGCGGCGGCGACGTGCGCACCTACCTGGCCGCCGCCGCGGACGCCGAACGCGCGCCGCCGCTGGCGCACAACTTCCGCTCGCGCCCGGCGCTGCTGGCGGCGATCGACGCGCTGTACGCGCAGGCCGGCTACGCGGAGGCCTTCCTCACCGACGGCATCGCCTTCCACCCGGTGCAGCCGGGCAGCAAGCGCGTCGATGCCGACCTGCAACGCGACGGCGTGCCGGCCCCGGCGCTGACCGTGTGGCGCGCACCGGAGCCGCCGCCGCCGGCCACCGCCAAGCCGGGCAAGCCCAAGCCATGGAGCGCCGGCCGCGCCCGCGAGCTGTGCACCGCTGCCTGCGTGGCGGCCATCCGCGGCTGGCTGGCCGAGGCCCGCGACGGCAGCGCCAGCTTGCTCGGCCGTCCGGTGCAGGCCGGCGACATCGCGGTGCTGGTGCGCAGTCACGGCGAGGCCACGCGCATCCAGCAGGCGCTGGCCGCGGCCGGCATTCCCGCGGTCGCTGCCGGGCGGCGCAGCCTGTTCGCCACCGACGAGGCACTGGAACTGCTGGCGCTGCTGCAGGCACTGCTCGACCCCGGCGACGACGGCCGCCTGCGCGCGGCGCTGGCCACCGTGCTGATCGGCGAGGACGCCGCGGCCATCGCCGCGCTCGACCACGACGGCGAGCGGCACCGCCGCTGGCAACAACAGGCGCTGGACTGGCGCGAGCGCTGGCAGCGCGGCGGCCCGCTGGCGCTGATCGGCGACCTCGGCGCCGCGCACGGGCAGCGCCTGCTGGCGCTGGTCGACGGCGAGCGCCGCCTCACCAACTACCTGCAGCTGGCCGAACTGCTGCAGGAAGCCGACACCCGCGCGCTCGGCCCGCATGGCCTGGTCGACTGGCTGGCGCGGCGCATCGCCAATGCCGACGACAGCGACGAAGCGCAGCAGCTGCGCCTGGAGTCGGACGCGCGCCGCGTGCAGATCGTCACCCTGCACAAGAGCAAGGGCCTGGAGTATCCGCTGGTGTTCCTGCCGTACGCCGGCATCGGCCGCAGCGAACGCAGCCCCGGGCGCCACTGCGTGGTGCCGGCGCCGCAGGGCGGGCGCCAGTTGCAGTGGAACACCGGCCGCAGCGGCGGCGAATCCGACCCGGCCTGGGACACCGCCGAAGCCGCGTGGAAACAGGAACAGCGCGCCGAGGACGCGCGCCTGCTCTACGTCGGCCTGACCCGCGCCGAGCACGCGCTGTGGATCGCCACCGGCGCCTTCCCGCAGCACGAGCGCACTGCGCTGGCACCGATGCTGCGCGACCTCGACGCCTTGCAGGCCGCTGCCGGCCCAGGCGCCATCGCCCTCGACACCACGCCGCCGCCGGCACAACTGCCGCGGCTGCCGCCCGAGCCGGCGCCGCCGGTGCCGCAGGCACGGGTGCCGCAACGGCGCGTGCTGCCGGAGTGGTGGGTGTACAGCTTCACCCAACTCGCCAATGCCGACGCCGGCAGCGACCCGATGGCCAGCGCCACCGTGCCCAGCAGCGGCGGCAGCGACGAACCCGCCGCCAGCGAGCCGGTCAGCGCCGCGGTGGAGGTGGACATGGTCGACCGCCGCTTCGTCGGCAACCGCTTCGGCGTGGCCATGCACGACGTGTTCGAGCGCTGCGACTTCGCCGCCTGGCGCGGCTGGCGGCCGGGCCAGCCGGCGCCGGCCGGGCAGGTCCCCGCCATCGTCGAAGCGCTGCAGCGCGGCGGCTATGCCGAGGACGAGCTGGAAGACGGCACCGCCATGCTCACCGCCCTGGTCGGCAATACCCTCACCGTGGCGCTGCCCGAAGGCACCTGCCTGGCCGCGGTGCCGGAAGCGCAGCGGCGCAACGAAATGGAATTCCACTTCGCCATGCGCCCGACCCGGGTCGATGCGCTGCTGGCGCTGCTGCACCGCTTCGGCGTGGCCGGCGAGCGCCAGGCGTTCGGCGCGCGGCAGCGCCTGGAGGGACTGATGACCGGCCTGATCGACCTCACCTACCAGCACGACGGTCGCTGGTACGTGCTCGACTACAAGTCCAACCGCCTGCCGGCCTACGACCCCGACGCGCTGGCGCGGGCGATGGCGCACAGCGAATACACCCTGCAGGCGCTGATCTACACCGTGGCCCTGCACCGCTGGCTGCGCTTCCGCCTGGGCGAGGGCTACGACTACGCCCGCGACTTCGGTGGCGTGCGCTACCTGTTCTGCCGCGGCCTCGACGCCGCACGCGACCCGTCGCCAGGCGTGCACGCCTGGCGCTTCGACCCGGACCTGATCGAAGGCGTCGACGCCCTCTTCGCCGGCGCCCCGCTCGAGCCCCTCTTCCCCCGGCGACCGCAGGAAGTCCCCGTGGGAGAGAGGGGCTGGGGTGAGGGTCCGCCCGCCCACGGAGCCCCCCCGTGAGCCAACCCACCCACCTACTGGCCGTCGTGTACCGCACCGGCACCCTGCGCCCGCTCGAGCCCCTCTCCCCCCGGGAGAGGGGTTGGGGTGAGGGTCCGCCCGCCCACGGAGTCCACACCCCGTGAGTCAACCCAACCCTCTCCTCGCCGCCCTCTACCGCCACGGCACCCTGCGCACGCTGGACCACGCCTTCGCGCACAGCCTGGCCCGCCTCGACCCGGACACGCCCGACCTGGTCCTCGCCGGCGCCGCCCTGGCCTCGCTGGCAGTCGCCAGCGGCCACGCCGGCCTGGACCCGGCACGCGCCAGCCTCCTGCTCGACAGCCGCGACGGCGCCCCGCCCGCACTGCCCACCGCGGACGACTGGAGCCGCGCGCTGGCCGCCTCGCGCTGGGTCGCGCAACCCGCCGCCGAGGACGCCGCTAGCGCCGACAGCCCGCTGGTGCTGGAACACGGCCTGCTCTACCTGCGCCGCTACCGCGAGTACGAGCGACGCCTGGCCCAAGGGCTGCGCCGCTTGGCCACGCAGCCGCTGCCACACAGCGACCTGTCGGCCCTCGCACCACTGTTCGCCCAGGTCTTCCCTCTCCCCCCGGGAGAGGGTGCCCGCAGGGCGGGTGAGGGTACGACCACGGGCGATCTCCAATCAGCGGGCGACCCCCACCCCGACCGCCAAGCCCAGGCCGCCGCGCTCGCGCTGCGCCGCGCCCTGCTGCTGGTCACCGGCGGCCCCGGCACCGGCAAGACCACCACCATCGCCCGCCTGCTGCTGCTGCGTCTCGCCCAGGCCCGTGCCACCGGCCTGCCGCCGCCGCGTATCGCGCTGGCCGCGCCCACCGGCCGCGCCGCCGAACGCATGGCCGAGAGCCTGCGCGCCGCGGTGGCGCGCGCACTCGCCGACGGCGTCGACCCGGCCCTGGCCGAAGCACTGCCGGCCGGCGCCAGCACCCTGCATCGCCTGCTCGGCGTCATTCCCGACCTGCCGCGCTTCCGCCACGACGCCGACAACCCGCTGCCGTTCGACCTGATCGTGATCGACGAAGCCTCCATGGTCGACCTGCCGCTGATGTGCAAGCTGGTCGAAGCCGTGGCCGACGGCGCGCAATTGATCCTGCTCGGCGATGCCGACCAGTTGCCGTCGGTGGAAGCCGGCGACGTGCTCGCCGCGATCCTGCAGGCGGCCGGCCCCGGCGACGCGCTGCAGGCCGACGACGCGCGGGCGCTGCAGCCGCTGCTCGGCGACAGCGCGGTCGCGCACGACCATGGCGGCCTGGCCGGGCACCGGGTGCACCTGCTGCGCGGCTACCGTCAGGCCCAGGACTTCGCCCTGGCGCCGCTGGCCGACGCGGTGCGCAGCGGCGATGCCGACGGCACGCTGCGGCTGCTGCGCGACGGCCAGCTCGCCGGCGTGCACTTCCACGACGGCGTCGACGACCCGCTCGCCGCCGGCGGCGATGCCTTGCTTGCGCACTGGCGCGCCCTTGGCGATGCCGACGATCCGGCGCAGGCCCTGCGCGCCGCTGCGCGCCTGCGCCTGCTCACCGCCGTGCGCGCCGGCCCGCAGGGCGCGCGCGGGCTCAACGCACGTATCGAGCAATTGCTGGCCGAGACCGCCAGCGGCGCGCGCCGTCTCGGCGCCGCCGCGCCCTGGTTCCACGGCCGCCTGCTGCTGATCACCGAGAACAGCTACCGCCACGGGCTGTTCAACGGCGACGTCGGCATCTGCCTGCGCGACGCGCAGGGCACCCTGGTCGCCTGGTTCGACGGCGCCGGCGACGGCCAGGTCCGCGGCTTCCACCCGGCCGCGCTGCCCGCGCACGAGAGCGCCTTCGCCATGACCGTACACAAGGCCCAGGGCAGCGAATTCGACGAAGTCTGGCTGCAGCTGCCGACCCGCGACGCCCGCGTGCTCAGCCGCGAACTGGTCTACACCGGCATCACCCGCGCCCGCCGCGCGCTGCACATCGCCGCCAGCGAAGCGGTGCTGCGCGCCGCGCTGGCGCGGCATGCGGCGCGGATCTCGGGATTGGCGTGGCGGTTGGGTGGGGTGGAGTTGAGTGTCGATCCAGCACCACCACCGCCAACGCCTCCAGCGAAGGATGAGCCGGTCCCCAGCCAGGGCTCGTTGTTCTGACTGCTCCGGCGCGTTGCAACGCGCGCCTGGTCTGGTTGCAGCGGACGTCTTTGAAACGCCCGCTTATCACGCGCTGTGCGGCCCGCGCGCCACACTGAACAAGAGCCAGCACCGAAGCGCGCGCAGATCTCTGGCTTGATCGTCCGTGACGCTGTCGGCTTGGCCGACCCTCATCGCGCGCAGGCCTCCATGCCATGCCACGCGCGCCACGCACGATGGGGAGAATGCCGACAACCGCCACGCGCGAGCGATGGAGCAGGCGCGCGTTATCGCCGACCACCACGCGGTCGTGTGCAGGCCTAGATCGCCATGACCCCACCATCGATGAACAGTTCGTGCCCCGCGATGAAGCTGGACGCGTCCGAAGCCAGGAACAGCACCGCCTCGGCGATCTCCTCCGCGTCGCCGAGACGGCCGAACGGGATCATCTGCTTGAACGCCGCCTCGGCCTCTGCATTCGCTTCCAGGTAGGTCTGCATGGCCGGCGTGTGGACCATGCCGGGCGACACCACGTTCACCCGGATGCCGCGGCTTTTCAGGTCGGTCGTCCAGGTGCGCGCGAAGGAGCGGATGGCCGCCTTCGTCGCGCTGTACACCGAGAGCGCGCCGATTCCCTTGCTGCCGGCCACCGAGCCCGCCAGGATCACCGCGCCGCCGGTCGTCATCAGCGGCAGCGCCTTCTGCACGGTGAAGACCGTGCCCTTGATGTTGGTCGCCAGCAGGCGCTCCAGGTGCGCGACGTCGATCTCGCCAAGCGCAGCCGACTCGGACACGCCCGCGTTGGCGAAGACGACATCCAGCCGGCCATGGTCCTGCTGGATGCGCGCATAGAGCCGATCCATGTCCTCGGGAATGCCGACATCGCCCTGCACGCCGATGGCGCCGCCACCGATCTCCACCACGGCGGCGTCCAGCCGGTCCTGCCGCCGCCCGGTGATGTAGACCTGTGCGCCTACCCGCGCAAACGCCCTTGCCGTCACCAGGCCGATGCCGTCGGTGCCGCCGGTGATCGCGACCACCTTGCCCTCGAATCGCTTGTCCATCTCGCTTCCCTTGATAAGTGGAGGATTGCTCCACTTACTATACGGAGGTAGCCTCCGTTTCCACAAGCCACGCCGGAAAGCCCCGTTGACCGCCGACACCCCCCTGCGCGCCGATGCCCAGCGAAACCGCGAACGCCTGCTCGCGGCGGCGGAGGAAGTGTTTCTGGAGCGCGGCGCCGAGGCGTCGATGGAAGACGTCGCCAAGCGCGCCGGCGTGGGCATCGGCACGCTCTATCGGCGCTTCCCCACGCGCGAGTCCTTGTTCGCCGCGGCCTACAGCGGACGCTTCCTGTCGCTCGCCGCGGCCAGCCACGCGCGTGCCGGCACGCTCGATGCGCTGGCCGCGCTGCGCGCGTATCTCGAGGAGTTGGCGCTGCATACCAGCGTCTACCGCGGGCTTGCCGCCTCGCTCGGCGCGGTGCTGCAGAGCGGCACGCCGGGCTGCGAGGCCGTCAGCAAGGAAGGCCAGCAGCTATTGCGGCGCGCGCAGAAGACCGGCGTCGTCCGGCGCGACGTTTCCTTCGACGATCTCGTGGTCGTTGCCACCGCGACCTCGCTGGCCACCGAGCAGCTCGGCTCGCCGAAGACGCGCATCGCGCATCTGATCGGGCTGTTCGTCGACGGCATCGCCGCGCCCGCGCCGCGCACCTAGCCGGCTGTAACGCCGCGGCGCGTAGGCAGGGCCCCGGCGGCGGCGCCGGTGTGATGCGTGAGGTCCATCCGCAAGCCGGCAAGAACCGCAGAGATCCGCGCTCGTGCGCGTCAGACGCTGCCCCGAGTGCAAGCAAGACGACGCTGCGCGCCGCGCTGGCGCAGCACGCAGTGCGGATCTCACGGTGGGCGTAGCGTCATCCGGGACGACGCACGCCGGTGACGCGTTTACTTGGCCGGCACCCGCTGGTACTCGTCGCTGCCGGTGTTGAGGTGCCCATCGGCCTCGTCGATGGCGAAGTTCACCGTCTCGCCGTCGTTGGTCACCTGCAGCACGCCGTCCTTGTAAATGGCCGGGTAGCTCTCGGTCTTGGGCTTGCGGCTGAAGAACCGCGGGGTGGTGTTGCGCACCATGAACGACTCCCCGTTGCGTTCGATGTCCATCGTGTCGTCCTTCGACTCCACGTTGACCCAGTGGCCAACGAACTTCTCGCCCTCCACCCTGGCGCAGCCGGTCACCAGCATCGCCGCGGCCAGCGCCGCCCCCATCCACTTCGTCATGTCCCCGCCTCCGGTGTTGGAATCGGGGCGAGGATGCGGCGGGTTTGATGTATGGGAGGTCAAGATTCCGGGGAAGGACGGAGCCGCAGAAATCCTGTCGGCGGGCTGGAGCGCCTGCAGCGCCCGGGAGGAGGGTGCGGCCTGCGTTGTGCGGCCTTGTCCATCGCCACGCCACGCATTGGGCCTTGTCCGAATGAGCTTCCATGTGCGCTGGCAGCAACACCATGCAGGTGATAGCCTGTACAGAATCCTGTAATCAATAGTGAAAGGAGCTTGCCATGGGCTTTTCCGTCAACGACGTGGTCCCTTTCACCCTGGCGCGCGCCAACCTCTCCGAACTGGCCGACCAGGCGAAGGCCGGCGCCGAGAAGATCATCACCAAGAACGGCGAGAGCTACGTCGCGCTGATCGACGCCGACCGGCTGGATTACTACCACCGGCTCGAGCGCGAGCGCATCCACCTGCTCTTGCTCGACGATGCGAAGCGCGGCTTGGCAGACATCGCCGCCGGCCGCACGGTCGATGCCGATGCCGCTATCAACCAACTGCAGCAGCGGCGCGCGGCCGCCAAGGCGCCCAATCCCGCAGACCCCGGCAAGCGGGCGGCCAAGAAGCGGGGTTGACCGTTGCATCGCGTCGAACTGACGGAGAGCTTCCTGGCGTGCCTCGACGCGATCGAAACGTTCCTGCTGGACGCCGATGCCGCCGCGGCCTTCGATGACCTGCTCGCCGAATTGCGGGCGGCCGTGATCCCGAACCTGCGGCGCTTCCCACGCATCGGCCGGCCCTACCTGGACACCCCACTGCAATCGGTCGAAGCGCTGGCGCAACTGGCCGCATTGCCGGCGGAAGCGCCGGATGCGTTGCGCATCTACCTGCACGGCGACTACGTGATGCTGTACACGGCGGTGGAGGCATCCGCCACCGTGTATCTCCTCTCCATTCGCCACCACCGGCAGCTTTCGTTCGATTTTGCTGGACTGTGGAACCGCGGGTGAGGGGGCAGGTAGTGCACTCCGACCCCTGTTTGACTGTTAGGGTGGGCAGATCATAAATGCACTCTGACTCCAGCTCTGTGGGCGTTGGAAATAAAAAAGCTAACCATTCCCACCATCGGCTTACCTGAATTCATGATCAGTTTGTCGGCGTGACATTTAGAAAGGTTATATTATATCCAGCGCAACATTATCAATAAATTCTAAAAGTCACATCAGAGGCGCTAGTACCGATGCTGCTAGCTCGTTATAGATAGGCATTCCTGGCCTGATAAGGGGTGCTAAATGCTTGATTGAAAAAGCTTCTGCCGAATTTCCATAGCCAACCAATTTGAGCGACTTCCTGATCTGCACATATAGAACATCTATTATTTCTTTTACATCATCATTCGGCTTTCCTCTAAGCGCCAAATTATATAATTGAAGCTGTTTTGTCTGGAGTATCTCTCCGAATGCATCAGGATTATTGAGGCTTTCGCAGAATTTTTTTAGGACACTGTCGTCCCATAGAAAGCTTTCTACGTCCCGCCTTGGCAAAACATAACTGCCTTCACTTTTTAGTTCATTGATTTCATCTTCATTCCGATCATCTCCGTCCAAAACCCTCCACGCCTTGATGCCTGGTGCTAACTTAGTGAGCAGATATTCAAAAGTCTCACCATCGTTCCGCACTTCGTTGCCGCCACCTAATGGGATAAATTCAACGCCTGGATACCACGGACCAAATATTACACTGTAAACGGTCACGTCAAAACTCGGCTTTTTCCCAGACTGCCCGATCCTCCTCCCTTCACAGAACACCACGTAATCTGGCACAACTAACTTTGCGAGATCGTCTAGCGCTGTATTAAACATCTGTTTCCAGAACCGCTTGTCGGGTTGAATCGGCTTTAAATCTATGGCTTTGTCAAAATTCTTCTCATGAAAGTCAATAAAAGCCACTAATCCAGGATTTTCAGCATTAAGTTCGGCTGCTTTGCGTGCCATTCCAATGGAGTGGGTGGAAAGCCAAAGCTGGCAGTTATCAGGGGTAAGTTCGAACATGACTGCAAGCAACTTGGCTTGCAGGCGGGTGTGCATATGAAGCTCAGGTTCATCAATGCAAAAAATGGTGTCGTTGAAATACTTTCGTTTGACAATAAAGTCTAATAGAAGATCAAACGCAGCCTTCTCGCCGCCGGATAGATTTTTATAGTGGAAATTGGATGTTATGCCCTTTGTAAAACGAAAAGTTCCTGAGTCCAATGGGTTTCCTGGGCCTTCAAGAACTAAATCATCAAAGACTTGTAGCATGGCATCTCGAATTTCGCCAATCAACTGCTCAGTGATTTGACCAGCCGTTATGTTCTTTCCGTCGGGATCGTAGAGAAGCTCCAAGCTTCGACCTACTAAACGCTGGTAGTTATTCTGAACTCGAGATTCTGAGAGCATTAATGTCGTGGCTCTACCTGGATCATCCAGTATGTCTTCAAGTTTATTTAATCCATTGATAGTAAAGTCGGGCGAATGCCGGTACGCGGAGCGAATATAAAACGCCTTTCTAAAAATTTCCCTGTTATTTTTTATTTCTTTTGGCTCGTCATAAAAAAATATTTTAATCTTATTAAGGGTTTCTTCCAAAGGGCTGTGGTTGAAAGTGGGTAATAACGGCGTCATAATACTTTCATGTCGCAAATAGTAGTCGCTGTCATAGCTGTAATCGTTTCTTGCGGACTTCATCCAATAATTGAAAGCTTCGAACAACGAAGTTTTACCGCTACCGTTGGGTCCTGTTAATAGGATCAACTTTGCCGTCTTGGGGATTTCAGAAATTTCCAAGTTGGCAAAACGCTTAAAGTCTTTGATGTTTATTTCTTTTATTTTCAAAATTTTTCTCCAGGCTGTTATATCTAACCAGGCCTAAGTGCTGTTAAATAATCGGATGCAATTTGAAACGTGGAAGTTCTTATTATTGGGTCACAGGGACTTCCTGAAGCGCAAATCATCAAGGTCTGCGGGGTAACCAGATTGCTAAAATTTCTGGATAGATTTAGCCAGGCTAGCTAAGCAAGGCAGGTATCCTCCACGCGTGTTGCCTTGCCCGCGATAGCGTGATGCGAGTGTCAGCACGTGGCGGTGCCGCGCATTGAAGAATGAGGTGATCGCCAGAGCAGCAAAAGGATCCATGCCAGGGGAGCGAATGCGCCTTCCGCTTGCTGGGAGATGGCCTGCGACAGCGCGCTGTCGTGGCGGGAGAACCACCAGGGGATGCCGTCGCGAACGGCGAGGAAGCCAGCGATGCCGGCCATGATTCCCACTGGCCACGGCAACGCCGCCAGCGCGCCGAATCCGGTTTTCCCCTGTCTGCGTCCCATGCGACCCCCGTCCCCGGATCGACCATAGTCCTGAGCGCGGCAGATGTCTGTACTGTTAACCCTGTCGTCTACAAATCGAGACGCAGTTTGCGCTAACGGTACGTGCGTTGGCTTCGCGGCCGGTAACCGGATCACTCGCGCTGATGGACGGTGCTGCGTGTGCCGCAGCGCTTCCCGTCTGCCGCCGCCCGTCGCCACCTTCCGTGGCGCCGAGACTTCCATGCTAGCGTCGCGCTGCCGAGGGTCCGACGTAGCACGAGGCAGGGAATGAACAGCGAGCCGACGCGCCGCCACATTGTGGCACCACGCACCACACCAATCGTGCGCCTGGCCTGGTGGCTGCTCTGGCTCGCCCTGGCCCTGTTCGCCGCGGAGTTCGTGCACTCGGTGTATCTGAAGTACGCGTCGCTGCAGTCGCCGGCCTATGCGATGTTCATGACCCGCCGCGGGTGGCTGTGGTGCCATCTCGGTGGCGGGGCGGTCGGCCTGTTGCTGGGGGCGCTGCAGTTCGCGACGCAGCGGTGGCGGCGTTGGCCGCGGCTGCATCGTTGGGTGGGGCGGGTGTACTTCGCGGGGATGGTGGTGGCGATGATCGGAGTGGTGGGGCTGATCGCGACCTCGCCGGCGCCGCCTTCGATCCGGGTGGCATTCGCGGCCACGGCGCTGGCGTGGCTGGTCACCGGGTCGGTCGGGTTGGTGGCCATCTGGCGTGG
This sequence comes from Xanthomonas rydalmerensis, assembly GCF_033170385.1. NCBI lineage: Bacteria > Pseudomonadati > Pseudomonadota > Gammaproteobacteria > Lysobacterales > Lysobacteraceae > Xanthomonas > Xanthomonas rydalmerensis. The sequence goes on from NZ_CP126170.1 coordinate 129,191, forward strand.
GCAGGTGCTGCAGCACCAGCGCTGGATGGTGCGGGCCTATCTGGCGACGCTGGCGCCGGTGGCGTTCCGCTTGGCGTTGCCGTCGGCGATCGGCCTGGGCCTGACGCCGTCGCCGGGCTTGATCGCGCTGCTGCTGTGGGCCAGTTGGGTGGTGCCGTTGTCGGTGTATGGCGTGGGACGCGCGGTTGCCGATGCGCGGGGTCGACGAAAGCTGATGTCGATGGTGCCGCGTGGAGCCGGTCTCGGCGCGGGATGATGCCCAGGTGCCCAGGTGCCCAGGTGCCCGGGGACGTGGGCCGGCCTGTGATGACCGCTTCCGGCAGCCACGCCGATCTGCCGTCATTCCTAACCTGAGTCGGGTGCGCCAGCGCTCGCGCACGCGCTGTCGCGCAGCTCCGCACAACGCGCGGCCAACGCCGTCGTCAGCATCGGCATGAGGGGCGTGCCGCACTCGCCCCGCACATAAAACGCTGCCACGCCTGCGCCCAGGCGTGGCAGCCAGCGGGACGGACGATCGCAGGCGCCGGGGGAGGGAATGCGCCTGCGTTGTCGTCCGCCGCGACCTCAGCGAAGCTTGTCGAACAGTTGCTGGCGCACGGCGATGGCGCAGGCGTCTTCGGTCAGCAGGTGCTCCACCGCGCTGTTGTCGCTGGGCTTGCCGGTGCCCAGGTCGAGTACAGTCGCCTGGTTGCTGCCGCGGGCCTTGAACGCGGCGATGGCGGTGGTGGCGTTCTTCAGCGGCACGGTGGCGTCGTTGTCCGAACCGCACAGCAGGGTCGGGGTGCGCGGCGCCCAGTCGAGCAGGTCGTTGCGCTCCAGGTCGCGCAGGAACGGATCGTTGGCGTTGCTGGCGAAGTCCTTGTAGAAGCCGGGCTGGAAGTACTGGCGGATCTTGTCCACGCCCGGCAGGGTGTCGCCGAGCACCAGGTCGGTCAGGCTCTGGTTGCCGGGGAACAGCTTCTCCACCTGCTTGGCCCACGGATCCTGGAACACCTGCGACGGGTCGAGGTAGAGGTTCTTGTAGGTGTGCTGCATGCCGACGATGGCGTAACTGGCCAGGACGATGCCGAAGGTGTTCTCGCCCACGGCGTTGCGGCCGCTCCAGCTGTCGCGGAAGGTCTGGCTGAGCGCGTACGGGCCGGAGATCGGCGCGCTGGCGACCAGGTTGAACTCGTTGGACAGGTGCGCTTCGATCTCGCGCTGGGTGGCCATGGCGGCATGCCCGCCCTGCGAGAAGCCGGTCAGCATCACCTTGCCCGACAGTGGCGTGTTGAGCCGCTGCAGCACCTGGCGCGCGGCGCGCAGGGCGTCGATGGTGGCACTGGCCTCGGACGCGGCGTGCAGGTAGGGGTGGAACGCATAGGTGGACTGGCCGATGCCGAGGTAGTCGCTGCTCACCACCACGTAGCCCTGGGTGGCGAGGTGGGTGACCATGGTGTCGTCACCCTTGTCGTCGCGGATCTCCTTGGCCTGCTCGGCGCGGCGCTGCGACTCGGTGCCCTGGCTGTAGCTCACCAGCGGGAACGGGCCGGGGCACTGGCTGCCGCCCGGCACCAGCAGCGCCGCCGAGGCGGTGGTGGGTTCGCCATCGACGCCGATGGTGGCGTAGGTGAACTCGGCCACGCGCACGTCGCACTTGGCCTGGTCGCTGGACTGGGCGTTGGCCAGCAGCGTGCCGATCGCCTGGCGGGTGTAGCTGGTCAGGACGTTGCTCTTGAGCACGGTGCCGCGCGCCGGCGCCGCCGATACGGCAAGGGGGAGCAATGCGCCTACGACGCCGATGAGGGAAAGTGCGCGCAGCGCCAGCCGATTCCGCTGTGTGGCCATGGAAACATCCTCGTGTTGAATCCCGGTCGCCCGGGGGGTGGGGGAGGTCGCAGACGCTACTATGTCGCCTGCATTATTTTCGCGACACGCGGAGATAATATTTATCTGCGGTATTGATTCGCGTCGCACGCGACGGCATTACGCGACACATCGCGCTGGAAAACCCAGCGATGCATCGATGCGGCGACGTGCGCTACGCCACAGTGGCGACGAGGAAAGGATGAAACATCCGCATGGTTTCGCAGGAATCCAGCCGAATTCGACTGTTTCGGCCGGCTGAACGCACGTTGCGATCATTTGTCTACGTTTCTGAAGCAGACTTTTCAGAAGTTAATAATCTTGATTTTAAGATAATCGGGTCGCGACACGAGATAATCGCCTGTGCTTTGTCGATCGCTGTCCGATGCCGAGGCGAATTGGTTGGTGACAGGACAGAAGCAGGACATGGTCGATGTCGTGCACGACACGGCGGGTCTTGTTCGTTGCCGTGCGGTCGCGACGAGCAACATGTGGCGCAAAAAAAGCCGGCGGACCCTGCGGGGTCGCGCCGGCTACGGTCGATGTTGCTGGCCCTGCACGGGGCCAGCGGAACAGGGTCAGCGCACCTGGTACAGCACGGTGGCACCGGGCTTGGGTTCGAACGCGGGCACCGTTTGCTGCTTCAGCGGCGTGCCCTTGGCGTCCCATACCAGGGTTTCGGACGGGTATTCGTCCTTGCGGGTCATCGCATCGATCTGCTTGACGATCACGCTGGAGCCGGCGGCGACCTCGGGGTTCCAGGCGAATACGCCGAGCCTGCCGTAGAACACGGCCGGCGCGGCGGCGTCCAGGCGCCGGTCGGGGCACATCACCAGGCCGCGGTCGAGCATCACCCGCAGTGCGCCCACCGGCACGGCCTTCACCGTCGGTGAGGTGCGGTCGGTGCTGTGGCCGGGGCAGACGTTGGCCGAGCGGGTCAGCATGTCCTCGGCCACCTGCCGGTCGGACTGGGCCAGCGCGGGCAGGGCGACGGCGGCGAGGGCGAGCGTTGCGAGAGGGAATTTCCAGGGCATGTCGAGACTCCTTCAATGGAGGAAAGACGCCGGGCCTGGCGGTCCCTGCAAGGCGGGGGACCGGCGGCCGCGGCGGCGCGGGCCGACTCTAGCAACGGTGCCGGCGGCGAATGCAAAGCGGGCGTGAGGGTGTGGGCGGTGACTGTTGCGGATGCGGACCCCCCGCCCCGCCTTCGTCTCGCATCGCCTAAGCCGCGGTTAACCCCATTCCTATAGTCGCCGCATCGCCTGATGTCTTGCGCAAGCGCTGGCGGCCTCGCCGAAGGCCGGCAATCCGTTGTAGGAGGGACTTCAGTCCCGACTGCAGTGGGATCGGATAGCCCACTGGCTTCGCTCGTCGCGGCTGAAGCCGCTCCTACAGGGGCAACGCCTGTGTCTCCGGCGAATGCTGACGGCCGCGCTGAAGGCCGGCAATCCCTTGTGGGAGGGACTTCAGTCCCGACTGCAGTGAGTTTGGATCGACCGATGGCTTCGCCCGTCGCGGCTGAAGCCGCTCCTACAGGGACAACGCCTGTGTCTCCGGCAAATGCTGACGGCCGCGCTGAAGGCTGGCCACCCTTGTGGGAGGGACTTCAGTCCCGACTGCAGTCAGGTGGACGCACCGATCGCCCGCGCACACCAGCTCAGCGATACGGCCCCGGCCCACGCCAGACCAGTTCGCCCTGGTGGTAGACCTGCAGCATGGTGATGACCTGGCGGGCGTCGCCGATGCCCTTGAGTTCCGGCGAGTCCGGCGGCAGTGCGCGGCACTTGCCGGAGCCACGGGTCAGGGCGATCTCCAGCGGGCAGACCATGCGGTACTCGGTGCCCGGCAGCAGGATGAAAAGCTCCTTCATGCCCTGTTGCTGCCAGGCGCGCAGTTGGCTCTCGCTGCCCAGGTCGTAATAGACCAGGTAGCCGCCGACCTCCAGGCTGGGCTGGGCCGCGTCCATGTCGTGGCGGTTGCCGCGGCTGCCGGGGCCGGCGGCCAGGCCGCTGTTGTCCGGCGCGGTGTCGGTGTCGAGCGCGCCGGGCGGGCGCCCGGTCCAGGTTTCCGGGCGGCGCTCGGTCGGCGGCGGCGGATTGCTGTCGGCGGTCTGCGCCGGACTCGGAGCCGGGGCGTCCGCGGGCGGGGTGGGCGCCGGCGGTGCCGGGCGCGGCTGCGGCGCCGGGGCGGTCCGCGGGGTGTCGGCCGCTTTCGGCGTGTCGGCGCGATCGGGCGGCGGCACCGGGTCGTCGGACTGCGCGACCAGGGTGGATTGCACGGTGGTGGTGGCGTGGCGACGCTTGGGCGTGGCGGAGGCCGGTGGCGGGGTCGGCTTCGGTGGCAGCGGCTTCGCCGGTTTGTCGCTTTCGCCGAGGAAGTCCACGCGGATCCGGCTGCCGCCGGCCGCGCCCTGCGGCGTGGACATGGTGGGTTTGGCCGCATATAGCAGGGCGAGCGCCATCAGCACGTGCAGCAGCGCGCTGAGCACCCAGGCGATCCAGCGCTGCCAGCGCTCGCTGCGGGTCTCGGCGGCGACGGGCGCGCGGTGCGACGCGCGGCTCATGCCGTCGCGGCGCCGTCGGGGAGGCCAGCCTTCATGCGGTTCCGGGGAGGGGGCGAACGTGGGAGACCGCCATCGTACCGCCTGCGCCGGCAACGGCCATGGCAGCCGATGCGACGGCCGGCATCGGCCGACACCTGCCGTTCACGCGCTGGGTCGCTGCCGGCCCGCGGCCGCCGCGGGTCGCCCGCGCCGTGAACCGGCGTGGGAAACGCGGCGGCGCGGCCCCCGCAGGTCAGACGTAGGCGCCGACCTTGAACACTTCCACCGCCTGGGTGAGCTGCGCCGACTGCTCTTCCAGCGAGCGCGCCGCGGTGCTGGCTTCTTCCACCAGCGCCACGTTCTGCTGGGTGGTCTCGTCCATGCGCGCGATGGTCTGGTTGACCTGCGCGATGCCGTTGGCCTGCTCGTGCGAGGCGGCGGAGATCTGCCCCATGAGGTCGGTGACGTGCTGCACGCTGGCCACCACCTGGTCCATGGTGGCGCCGGCCTGGTGCACCAGCGTGGCGCCGTGGGCGACGCGCTGCACCGAGTCGTCGATCAGGGTCTTGATCTCCTTGGCGGCGCCGGCCGAACGATGCGCGAGCGTGCCGACCTCCGCGGCCACCACCGCGAACCCCTTGCCCTGCTCGCCGGCGCGCGCGGCTTCCACTGCGGCGTTGAGGGCGAGGATGTTGGTCTGGAAGGCGATGCCGTCGATCACCGCGATGATGTCGGCGATGCGCTTGGAGGCGGCCTGGATGCCATCCATGGTCTCCACCACCTGGCCCACCACGTCGCGGCCTTCGCTGGCCACGCCGGCCGCGCCCAGTGCCAGTTGGTTGGCGCGCTGGGCGTGCTCGGCGTTCTGCTTCACGGTGGAGGTCAGTTCCTCCATCGAGGCGGCGGTCTCTTCCAGGCTGGCGGCCTGCTGCTCGCTGCGCTTGGCCAGCTCCTGGTTGCCGCTGGCGATGTCCTCGGCGGCGAAGCCGATGCTGTTGGTGGTGCGCTGGATGTGCGCGACGATGTCGGTCAGGCGGTGCACGGTGCTGTTGGCGTCGTCGCGCATGGCGGCGAACACGCCGTGGAAGTTGCCGCTCATGCGCACGGTGAGGTCGCCGTCGGCGATGCAGCGCAGCAGCGCGGAGAACTTGGCCAGGTTGGCGTCGGCGGTGGCCATCATGGTGTCGAGGTTCTCGACCATGGTGCGGAAGGCGTGCTCGAACTTCTCCGGCTGGCCGCGGTGGGCGAAATTGCCGGCGCAGGCGGCCTCGGCCAGGGTCTGGATCTGCACGTTGATGGCGTGCAGGTTCTGCTTGACCTGCTGCATCGCCGCGGTGATCGCGGCTTTCTCGCCGGGATAGTGGGCGATGTCCTGGCTGAGGTCGCCGATGGCGTAGCGGCCCATCACCTCGGTGATGCGCAACTGGGTCTGCACGTGCGCATCGACCAGGGCATTGGTGTCGGCGACCATGCGCCCGTACTCGCCGGGGAAGCGCTGCGCATCCATGCGGTAGCTGATGGCGCCGGCGTCGTGGCGCGCGGCCATCTCGCGCTGTGCGGAAATCACCGCGTGCAGGCGCCGCTGCATCTGCTGCATGGCGCGCAGCAACTGCCCGGCCTCGTCGTGGGTGGTGGCGGTGTCCGGGCTGCTCAGGTCGCCGGCGCCGATGCGCTCGGCCAGGCCCAGCGCCTGCCGCAGCGGGCGCACCACGCGGCGGGTGAGCAACAGGGCGATCAGCGAGCCCAGCAGCAGCGCCAGCACGGTGCAGCCGATCATCAGCAGGGCGAAGCCGCGCGCGGTGGCCATCGCCTCCTTGGCGGCCTGGCGGTTCTTGGCTTCCTGCAGGTCGATGAAGGCGTTGATGCTGGCCAGCCAGTCGACGAAGGCCGGGCGCGCCTGCTGCAGCAGCAGCGCCTGCGCCTGCACGGTGTCGCCGGCATCGCGCAGCCGCCGGACCTGCGCGATCAGCGGCATGGTGCGCTGTTCGATGCCCTGGATGCGCTGCAGGATGGCTTTCTCCTGGGCGTCGGTAGAGGCGGCCAGAAGGGCGTCGAGCGGCTGCGCGGCGCGCGCGTAGTCGCCGGCCAGCTTGTCGATGGTCTGCTCGGTCGCCTGCCGGCTGGCGGCATCGTCCAGCAGCACCACGTCGCGCAAGGCGATGGCGCGGTCGTGGACGCTGCCGCGGAAGTTGATCGCGTAGCGCTGCTTGACGCTGTTGACCTCGTTGATCGCGGTGAGCCGCCGGTCGATGCTGTGCACGCGCTGGATGCCGACCACGGTGAGCAGGACCATCAGCACGATGAGGGTGAGGAAGCCGAGCGCGAGGCGCTGGCCGATGCGCAGATTCGAAAGGGCGTGCATGGGATCGGGGGAATGGGGGAAGGAAGAGGGATGACGGTAGGTGACGGCGGACGGGCAGGCAGGTTGCCTGCGCCCGCGTGACGCGCGCAGGGCGCTGGTCCCCGGGCCGGCGCATGGATAGCGGCGTTACCCGGTCGAACTGAAGGGATGTGGCCTGGGCGCCGGCGGCGCAGTGCGGGGAACGTGATGGGGTGCCTGTCTACGTGGCGATGGCCGCCGGCCACGTCAGGCCGTGCGCGGCGCGGCGGTGACCGGCACGGCCCGGCTCGCGCCGCCTGGAACATATCGACCGCCGTGGCGCGGTGTTCTGGATCGTCGCGGCAAGCAGGCGCAGACACAGGTCAAGCGCATCTCCAGCACTTGCGACATGCTTGCCGCGGGCAAGCGCCAGGTCTGCTGCTCCGATCGCTCGGGCAGGTACGGCAAGGCATTCGCTGCGCCGCAGGCACAATGAGGCGCGCGCCTGGCACACGCGCTGCCGCGACAGGATCCTCGCACGTGTGTGCCTATACTCCGTGACGTCCATCCACGAGGCCCGCCGCATGAGTGCATCCACCTCTTCGTCCGCCGCCGCCGCACCGGGCAGCCTGCGCCGCTCGGTGTCCAACACGCTCAAGGGCTCGGCCGGCAATCTGGTGGAGTGGTACGACGTCTATGTCTATTCGGTGTTCGCCACCTACTTCGAGTCGCAGTTCTTCTCCAAGGAGGACAAGAACGCCACGTTGTACGTGTGGGCGATCTTCGCGGTGACCTTCCTGATGCGGCCGATCGGCGCCTGGTACTTCGGCCGCTTCGCCGACCGCTACGGTCGCCGCCTGGCGCTGACGGTGTCGGTGTCGGTGATGGCCGCCTGTTCGTTCCTGATCGCGGTGACGCCCACCGTGGCCAGCATCGGCGGCGGCGCGGCGGTGCTGCTGCTGCTGGCGCGGCTGCTGCAGGGTTTCGCCACCGGCGGCGAATACGGCACCAGCGCCACCTACATGTCCGAGGCGGCGATTCCCGGGCGGCGCGGCTTTCTGTCCTCGTTCCACTACGTCACCCTGGTCGGTGGCCACGTGCTGGCGCAGGCGGTGCTGCTGGGAATGCTGCATTTCTTCGACAAGGGCCAGGTCTCCGAATGGGGCTGGCGCGTGGCCTTCGGCCTGGGCGGTATCGGCGCGCTGGTGGTGTTCTGGCTGCGCCGCACGATGGACGAGTCGCTGACGGCCGAGTCCATCGCCGCGGCCAAGCGCGGCGGCGCCAACGCCTCCGGCTCGCTGCGCGAGCTGTTCGTGCACCAGTGGCGCCCGCTGCTGCTGTGCTTCCTGATCACCGCCGGTGGCACCGTGGCGTTCTACACCTATTCGGTGACCGGGCCGAAGATGATCCAGACCGCCTTCGCCGGCGACGACCTGATGGCCGGCACCATCATCAACCTGGTCGCGCTGATCGTGCTGATGCTGATGCAGCCGGTGGGCGGTTGGCTGTCGGACATCATCGGGCGCAAGACCCTGCTGGTGTTCTTCGGCATCGGCGGCGTGCTCTATACCTGGTTCCTGGTGCTGGAACTGCCCAAGCAGAGCGACTGGTTGAGCGCGTTCGCGATCCTCACCGCCGGCTTCGTCATCCTCACCGGCTACACCTCGATCAACGCGGTGGTGAAGGCCGAGCTGTTCCCCACCCACATCCGCGCGCTGGGCGTGGGCCTGGGCTATGCGCTGGCCAATTCGGCCTTCGGCGGCACCGCGCCGCTGCTGTACCAGGCCTCGCTGAAGACCGGCCATGTCACCAGCTTCGTCTGGTACGCCACGGCGGTGATCGCGGTGTCGCTGGTGGTGTACATGTTCTTCCTGACCAACAAGGGGTCCAACTGGCTCGACCACGAGGGCGAGATGCGGACGCGTTCGCGCTGACCGGCGCGGCGTCTGCCCGGGCGGTGCGCGCGCCGCCCGGGCGCTGAGCAGATGGACGCTGAACGGCGCACCCGGTCGCGGCCGGGTCGCCCCGCCACGCGGGGGCCGCCATGCGGCGGCTGCCGGGCGACTCGGGTACCATGCAGCCCCCTCACGGGCGTTCCCCCATGGCCGATTCCGACAATAGCTCCACTCCCCCGGTGACCCAGGCGCAGGCCGAAGACGCAGTGCGCACCTTGTTGCGCTGGGCCGGCGAAGACCCCACCCGCGAGGGCTTGCTGGACACCCCGCGGCGCGTGGCCGAAGCCTATGGCGACTGGTTCAGCGGCTACCGCGCCGACCCGCGCGAGTACCTGCTGCGCACCTTCGAGGAAGTGGCCGGCTACGACGAACTGATCGTGTTGCGCGACATCGAGTACGAAAGCCACTGCGAACACCACATGGCGCCGATCATCGGCAAGGTCCACGTCGGCTACCTGCCGCGCGGCAAGGTGGTGGGCATCAGCAAGCTGGCGCGCGTGGTCGAGGCCTATGCGCGGCGCTTCCAGGTGCAGGAGAAGATGACCGCTCAGATCGCCCAGTGCATCCAGGACGTGCTGCAGCCGCTGGGCGTGGGCGTGGTGGTGGAAGGCGCGCACGAGTGCATGACCACCCGCGGCATCCACAAGCGCGGCGTCAGCATGGTCACCTCGAAGATGCTCGGCACCTTCCGCGAGGACGCGCGTACCCGCGCCGAGTTCCTGCGCTTCATCGAGCGCGTGCGCTGAGTCTGCGGATGCGGTGGCGGTCGGTTCCTGCATGAAGCCGCATGTCCGGATCGCCGGCTATCGCCAGTTGCGCGAACAGCCGTTGTGGAAGCTGCTCGCCGCCGACCATGCCCCGGAGCTGATCGGCCTGCTGCAGACCCTGCTCGGCGACGCCCAGCGGCGGCTGCCGGCCGACGTGCTGCACGAGCGCCTGCAGCGCCAGCTCGATGTGCTGAAGGACGACGAGCTGTCGCGCGAACTGCCGCGCACCGCGCAGGCCTACGTGGCGCACTGGCTGGCGCAGGGCTGGCTGGAGCGGCGCCTGCCCGAGGGCGATGCGCAGGAAGAATATGAACTGTCGCGGCAGGCGGCGCAGGCGATCCGCTTCATCGCTGGCGTGCGCGACAGCGCCAGCGTGGCCACCGAGAGCCGGCTGTCGCTGGTGATCCAGCAACTGGTGCAACTGGCCGGGCAGACCGAGACCGATCCGGACGCGCGCCTGGCGGCGCTGCGCGCCGAGCGCGAGCGCCTGGACGCGGAGATCGAGCGCGTGGCCGCCGGCAAGCTGGCCGCGCTGGACGGCAAGCGCGCGCTGGAACGCACCCGCGACATCATCCGCCTGTCCGACGACCTGACCGAGGATTTCCGCCGCGTCCGCGACGATTTCGAACGGCTCAACCGCGAGTTCCGCGAGCGCATCATCGACGACGAGGGCGCGCGCGGCGACGTGCTGGAGAAGCTGTTCGCCGGCATCGACGTGATCGGCGAGAGCGAGGCCGGGCGCAGTTTCCAGGCGTTCTGGAGCCTGCTCAACGACGCCGAGCAGAGCGTGCAGCTGGACGCGGCGCTGGAGGCGCTGCTGGCGCGCGGCTTCGCCCGCCGCCTGGATCGCCACGAACGCGCCTTCCTGCGCGGGCTCACCGGCACCCTGCTCGAACGCGGCGGCCAGGTGCACGAGGTGATGCAGCATTTCGCGCGCAGCCTGCGCGGGTTCGTACAGAGCCGCGGCTACCTCGAACAGCGCCGGCTCAACCAGTTGCTGAAGCAGGCGCAGGGCGAGGCACTGCAGCTGCGCGACCACCTGCACGCCACCGCCGCCACCGGCTACGTGCTGCCGCTGAGCAGCGCGCGGCTGCGCTCGCTGTCGCAGTGGCGCCTGCACGACCCGCGCAGCCAACAGGTGGACGGGCGGGTGCAGGCGGCCGAGGCGGCGACGATCTCGCTGGACAGCGTCGGCGACCTGGTGGCGCAGTCGGAGATCGATCTGCGCGGCCTGCGCAACGACCTGCACGACCTGCTCGGCCGGCAGCCGCAGCTGAGCATCGGCGAGGCGCTGCGGCAGCGCCCGGCGGCGCAGGGCCTGGGCAGCGTGATCGGCTACCTGGCGCTGGGCACCCGTCACGGCGTGGTCGTCGATGGCGAATGGGAAGCGGTGCAATGGGAGGGCGGCGACGGCCAGGTGCGGCGCGCGCGCATCCCGCTGGTGTGGTTCACCAAGGAAAAACGCAATGAACTGGTCTGACGAATTCCACGGCCACCAGGCCGATGCCGGCGATGTTGCGACGGCCGCCGCCACCGCCGCCGAGGCCGGCACTACGCTGTTCGCCGGCGACAGCGGCAGCCTGCCGCTGGAAGCACGCCGCGCGCTGTGCCAGTTGCTGTCCGGCCCCAGCGTCGATGCCTACCGGCACGGCCCGCTATGGCAGGCGTTGCTGCGCCATGAGGTGGCGATCCGCCGCGTGCTGAGCGAGCTGTTCCTGGAGTTGGTGCTGGACCGCGACGGCGGCGTGGCATTCGCGCGCCAGGCCGACACCGGCGAGCTGGAGACCCCGGCGCTGCTGCGCACCGCGCCGCTGACCTTTATCGAGTCGGTGCTGTTGCTGTTCCTGCGCCAGCAACTGGCCGAGGCCGACACCCGCGGCGAGCGCGCGGTGGTCGACGAGGCGCAACTGCTGGAAGTGCTGACGGTGTACGAGAAGAACGTGTCCACCGACCGCGCCGGCTTCGCCCGGCGGGTGCTGGCGGCGATCGCCAAGATGCGCGACAACCACCTGCTGTCCAAGCTGCGCGGCAGCGAGGACCGCTACGAAGTCTCGCCCGCGCTGAAGCTGCTGTTCTCGGCCGAGGACGTGCAGGCGCTGGCGGCGGCCTACCGCGGCCTGCGCGACGGCGCGGCCGAGACGGCGCCATGACAGGCCTGCGCCCGCGCGTCGCCCGCGCCTAGCGTCGCCCCGGCGCCGTGCGCTGGCCGCCATGGCGGCCGTCCCCGTTTTCCGATGAGTTCCCGATGACGTCCCTGTCCGAATCGTCCACCGTCCCCGTCGCTCCGTCCCTGTTCGCCGAGACCCTGGCCGAGCAACGCGCGCAGCAGTACCGCATGCGCCGCCTGCAGGTGCACAACTGGGGCACCTTCAACGGCCTCACCGACGTGCCGATCGCCGAGAAGGGTTTCCTGTTCGTCGGCCGCTCCGGTTCGGGCAAGTCGACCCTGCTCGATGCGATGTCGGCCCTGCTGACGCCACCGAGCATCGTCGACTTCAACGCCGCCGCGCGCGAGGCCGAACGCAGCGGACGCGACCGCAGCCTGGTCTCCTACGTGCGCGGCGCCTGGGCCGACCAGCAGGACAGCGCCTCCGGCGAGATCGCCACCCAGTACCTGCGCAAGGGCGCGACCTGGTCGGCGCTGGCGCTGGAGTACCGCAACGCGCACGGCCAGGCGGTGAGCCTGGTGCGGCTGTTCTGGATCGCCGGCAGCGGCACCGCCGCGGCCGACGTGCGCAAGCACTACATGGTGGTGCCGCGCGGCTTCGACGTGGCCGCCGAACTGGACGGCTTCGACCTGGACCTGCGCCGACTCAAGCTGCGCCTGGGCGAGGACGTGCACCATTTCGACAGCTTCGCCGGCTACGCCGAGCGCTTCCGCCACCTGCTCGGCATCGGCAACGAGATGGCGCTGCGGTTGCTGCACAAGACCCAGTCGGCGAAGAACCTGGGCGATCTCAACGCCTTCCTGCGCAGCTTCATGCTCGACGAGCCGCGCACCTTCGAGGCGGCCGACCGCCTGGTCGAGGACTTCGCCGAACTCGACGGCGCGCACCACGCGGTGGTCACCGCGCGGCGCCAGGTGGAGACCCTGACCCCGGCGCGCGACTACCACGCCGAACTGCTGGCGCTGCGGCGCGGCGTTGGCGAGCTGCGCGAGCTGCAGCTGGGCATCGACGGCTACCGCGAGCAGCGCCGCCTGGCGCTGCTGGACGCGCGCCTGCAGGAACTGGACACCCAGGACCGCGGCCTGGCCGGCGAGGAAGGGCAGCGCCGCGAAGCACTGGACAACCACGAGCAGACCCTGGCCGAGCTGGAGACGCAGCAACGCGCGCAGGGCGGCGAGCAGGTCGAGGCGCTGGAGCGCGAGCACGGCCGTGTCGAACGCGAGCGTGACGAGCGCATGCGCCGCCGCAGTCAGGTCGAACAGGCCTGCCGCCAACTCGGCATGGGCCTGGCCGGCAGCGCCAGCGGCTTCGCCGAGCAGGTGGCGCAGGCCCGCGCGCTGCGCGACGGCGTCGCCGGCGAGGCCAGCAGCCTGGACGAGGCGATCGCCGAGCGCATGGCCGAGCGCCGCGAGGACGAACGCCGCTTCGCGGTCATCCGCGCCGAGATCGAGGCGCTGCTGAAGGCGCCCTCGAGCATTCCCGCGCCGATGCAGGCGCTGCGCGCGCGGCTGTGCGCGGAGACCGGCCTGTCCGAAGCGGCCCTGCCGTTCGTCGGCGAACTGGTGCAGGTGGAGGCCGACCAGGCCGCCTGGCGCGGCGCGATCGAGCGCGTGCTGCACGGCTTCGCGCAGTCGCTGCTGGTCGACGAACGCCACTACGCCAGCGTCGCCGACTGGGTCAACAAGACCCAGCTCGGCACCCGCCTGGTGTATTTCCGGGTACGCCACAACGCGCCGCTGCAGCACCGCGAGCCCGATGCCAAGTCGCTGCTGCGCAAGCTGGAGTTGCGCGATCACGCCTACGCGCCGTGGCTGCGCCAGGAACTGGCGCGGCGCTTCGACTACGCCTGCGTGGACACCGTGGCGCAACTGCGCGACGCCGAGCGCGCGATCACCCGCGAAGGCCAGGTCAAGCATCCGGGCGACCGTTACGAGAAGGACGACCGCCACGCCGTCGGCGACCGCAAGCGCTGGCTGCTCGGCTACGACAACCGCGACAAGCTCAAGGTCTTCGAGCGCGAGGGCCAGACCCTGGCGCAGCGCATCGCCGCCTGCGATGCCGACGTCGCCGCCCTGCGCAAGCAGCGCGAGCAGGACCAGGGACGGCAACTGGCCGCGCACACCCTGGCCGAGCGCGAGTGGGACGAAATCGACGTCGCGCCCAAGCTGCAGCGCCTGAGCGACATCGCCGAGCAACTGCTGCAGCTGCGCGAGGGCGACACCGCGCTGCGCGCGCTGGGCGAGCAGATCGCCACCGTCCGCGCGCGCCGCGACCAGGCCCGCCGCACCTACGAGGACGTGCGCCTGGAGCGCGCGCAGGTGAGCCGCGAGCGCGCGCGCCTGGAAGCGCAGCGCGAGACCTGCGCGGCGCGCGTGGCCACCGCGGTGATCGGCCCGGCGCAGGTGGCGGGGCTGGACGCGCGGCTGGCGGCGCTGCCGCCGTTGAGCCTGGACAACCTGGAAGCGCATCTGCGCAGCGTCGAGCGCGGCCTCGGCGAACAGCTGGCGCAGAGCCAGGCGCAGGACGCGCGGCTGAGCCAGCAGGTGTTGGACTGCTTCCGCCGCTACTGCCAGCAGTGGCCGGAGGACAGTGGCGACTTCACCGTCAGCCTGGCCAGCGCCGACGATTTCCTGGCGCGCCTGCAGCGGCTGGAGAGCGACGGCCTGCCGCGCCACGAAGGCCGCTTCTTCGACCTGCTGCAGACCCAGAGCAAGAACAACCTGCTGGCCCTGCAGCGCTACACCGCCGAAGCGCACAAGGCGATCAAGCAGCGCATGGACGAGGTCAACGCCAGCCTGGAGCAGGTGCCGTTCAACCGCGGCACCCTGTTGACCATCGAGGTCAGCGACCGGCGCCTGCTCGAGGTGCAGGAGTTCCAGCAGCAGTTGCGCGCGGTGCTCGGCCATCAGCAGACGGAGGACCGCGCGCTGGCCGAGGCGCAGTTCGCCATGTTGCGCGGCCTGGTGCAGCGGCTCGGCGCGCAGGAGCCGGAGCTGCGGCGCTGGCGCGAACAGGTGCTGGACGTGCGCCAGCACGTGGAGTTCGTCGGCGTGGAACTGGATGCCGACAGCCGCACGCAGGTGGAGATCTACCGCAGCGGCGCCGGCAAGTCCGGCGGCCAGCGCCAGAAGCTGGCCACCACCTGCCTGGCCGCGGCGCTGCGCTACCAGCTCGGCGGCGAGGACGGCGAACTGCCGCGCTACGCCGCGGTGGTGCTGGACGAGGCCTTCGACAAGGCCGACAACGAGTTCACCGCGCTGGCGATGAACATCTTCGAGAACTTCGGCTTCCAGATGGTGGTGGCCACGCCGCTGAAATCGGTGATGACGCTGGAGCCGTTCATCGGCGGCGCCTGTTTCGTCGAGATCAGCGGCCGCCACAACTCCGGCGTGCTGCTGATCGAATACGACGAGCAGGCGCACCGGTTGAAGTTGCCCGAGCGCAGCCGTAACGAGGCGACGACACCTGCGGTGGAATCGGCCGAGGTGGTGGACCAGGCCGGCGCCGATCTGCCGCCGCCGCCGGCTGCTGCCGCAACCGCGGATCCCGTCGCAGACGTCGCCGCGCCGGCGCGCGCGTCCGGCAAGGCGCGCGCTGGCCGCGATAGCGCCGCCAAGCCACCGACCACGCGCAAGGCGCCGCCAGCGATGCCCGGCAAACGCGCCCGCACCGCTGCCGCGACACCTGCGGCCAAGGCCCCGAAGGCATCACGTAAGGCCGCCGCGGCCGTGGCACCTGCGTCCACGGCCACCCGGCCGGCCACGCGGTCGGCGTCGGCGAAGACCGCGAAAGCCGTCACAGGCAGCACACCTGCGAAGCCGGCCAAGGCGGCGCCCAAGGTGCCCCCCGCGAGCGCCAAACGCCGCGGCGGCTGAGCGGCGCTGGCGCCGCGCGTGCCCATCGGGCGTGCGCTCGCCGGCACGGCGGCAGGGCAGGGACGCGGCGATCGTACAGCGCCGCGCGCGGCACTCAGTGCAGCAAATCCCAGCCCATCTTGCCGATCAGCACCACTACCAGCACCAGGAACAACTGCCGGATCAGCGGCGTGCCGCCACGCAGCGCCAGCCGCGTGCCGGTCACCGCACCGGCCACGTTGGCCACGGCCATCGGCACCGCCGCGGCCAGCAGGATCTTGCCGCTGGGCACGAAGAAGCACAGCGCCGCCAGGTTGGTGGCCAGGTTGACCACCTTCGACGCGGCCGAAGCGCGCAGGAAATCCAGGCCGAAGAAGCGGATGAACAGGAAGATCAGGAAGCTGCCGGTGCCCGGGCCGAAGAAGCCGTCGTAGAAGCCGATCGCCGCGCCGATCGCCAGCGCGATCGCCAGTTCGCGGCGGCCGACATGGCGCGGGCGGTGCAGCGCGCCGAAGTCCTTCTTGACCAGCGTGTAGCCCAGCATCGCGATCAGCAGCACCAGGATCAGCGGCCGCACCGCCTGTTTCGGCAGCAGGCTCACCGCGGTGGCGCCGAGGAAAGCGAACACGAACGCGGCGGCGGTCGCGTACAGCACCGGCCGCCACGGCAGGCGCACATGGCGCGCATAGCGCCAGGCGGAGACGCCGGTGCCGGCCATGGAACTGAACTTGTTGGTGCCCAACACCACCGCCGGCGCCTGTTGCGGCAAGGTCGCGAACAACCCGGGCAACTGGATCAAGCCGCCGCCGCCCACCGCCGCGTCCACCAGCCCGGCGACGAAGGCGATGCACAGCAGCCAGGGCAGTTCGGTGGGGATCGACTCGAGCACGCCGGCGCTCCGCGCAAGGGGCCGCAAGCATAGCCGCCACCGGCCGCGGCGCGTGCGCGGCGTGCGCTGGGTCGCCGCAGCCGGCACAATCGGCACATGCCCCCGTCCGCCCCGCGCCTTGCCGATCCCTGCCCCTGCGGCCGTCCGCGCGACTATGCGCAGTGCTGCGGGCCGTACCATGCCGGCGCCGCCGCGCCCGATGCCGAAAGCCTGATGCGCTCGCGCTACAGCGCCTACGTGCGCCGCGATGCCGATTACCTGCGCGCGAGCTGGCATCCGTCGACCTGCCCGCCGCAGGTGGAGATCGACCCGCGCACGGTCTGGCTCGGCCTCACCGTGCAGCGCGTGCTGCAGACCGGCGCGGACAGCGCTGAGGTCGCCTTCCTGGCGCGCTATCGCATCGGCGGCGGCAGCGCCGTGCGCATGACCGAGCACAGCCGTTTCGTGCGCGAGGACGGGCGCTGGTACTACCTCGACGCGCTGGACTGAATCCGCACATGTAGCGCTGGCAGTGCGCACCCGCACACTGCCGTTGGTGGCTGAAGCAGGCGTCGGCCCTGCTTGCGCTTGGAAGCACGTGTCGCAGATGCCGAACGCCGTGCGTGTCCTGGCCGTGGCTTCGCGTTGCGCGATCTGCCAACCACGCCACGCTCGGAACACGTTGCCGGTCGCGCGCCGCCAGCCGCCCGCGTCGCGTGAGCGGGGTGCACACGCGGCGGTTGTTTATGATGTCGGCCCTGCCGTCGGCGAGGAAGTTTCGATGATGCGTTTCGCCTGGATCCTGCTGCTGGCCGCGCCCTGCGCGCTCGCGCAGACCCCGCCCGCGGCGGCGCCGTCCACGCCCGATCCGGCCTTCGCCACCTGCGCGGCCGGCCTGCGTACGGCTGCGGCGAAGGCGGGCGTCGCCGAGGCGTCCTTCGACCGCTTCACCGCCGGCCTGCAGCCGGACCCGAGCGTGCTGCCGCTGCTCGACGCCCAGCCCGAGTTCACCACGCCGATCTGGGACTACCTGGCCGGCCTGGTCGACAGCCAGCGCATCGACGACGGCCGCGCCATGCTGACCACGCACCGCGACCTGCTCGCGCAGGTGGCGCAGAAATATGGCGTGGACCCGGAGACGGTGGTCGCGGTGTGGGGCGTGGAGAGCGACTACGGCCGCATCTCCGGCAAGCGTCCGCTGCTGGTGTCGCTGCTGACCCTGTCCTGCGAAGGCCGCCGCCAGCCGTTCTTCCGCAGCGAACTGTTCGCGCTGCTGAAGCTGCTGCAGTCCGGTGACCTGCGGCCCGAGGGCCTGACCGGGTCCTGGGCCGGCGCCTTCGGCCACACCCAGTTCATGCCCAGCACCTATGCCCGCGTCGCCGTGGACGGCGATGGCGACGGCCGCCGTGATCTGGTCGCCAGCATCCCCGATGCGCTGGCGTCCACCGCCAACTATCTCAAGCTGGCCGGCTGGCAGAGTGGCCAGCCGTGGGGGCTGGAAGTGAAGCTGCCGGCGGGCTTCGACCCGGCGTTGGCCGGACGCACCCAGCGCCGGCCGCTGTCGGACTGGCGCGCGCGCGGCCTCACCGCCGCCGATGGCAGCGCACTGCCGGCGCTGGCCGCGCAGACGCCGGCGGCGGTGCTGATCCCGGCCGGAGTGCATGGCCCGGCGTTCCTGGTGTTCCGCAACTACGACGCGATCTACGCCTACAACGCCGCCGAAAGCTACGCGCTGGCGATCGCGCTGTTGTCCGACCGGCTGCGCGGCAAGCCCGGGCTGGTCGCCGCCTGGCCGACCGACGACCCCGGCCTGGGCCGCCCCGAGCGGCGCGAACTGCAGACCCTGCTGCTGGCGCGCGGTCACGCCATCGGCCAGGCCGACGGCGCCATCGGCACCGCCACCCGTCGCGCGATCCAGGCCGAGCAGCAGCGCCTGGGCCTGCAGCCGGCCGACGGCCGCGCCGGGCAACGCATCCTCGACGCGCTGCGCCGCGAGGCCGGCGGCGCGCCCGCGACACCCGCGCCGACACCGGCCACGCCGCCGCAGTCGCAGCCGCCTGCACCGGCCTCTTCGCCCGCACCCGCACCCGCATCGACGCCGGCACCCACGCCCCCGCCCGTAACCACGCCGTTCGGCGGCACGCCGCCCACCGCGTTCCGGCTGCCGGCCGCCTACCCGGCCTTCGCCCAATCCCCCGCGCCACGGAGCATCCACCCCATGTCCGACGTCCCCGGCCTGAGCACAGGCGACTTCCACGGCTACCCCTCGCTGCTGGTGGAGACCCCGCAGTCCACCGCCGCGATCAGCCTGTTCGGCGGCCAGGTGCTGTCGTTCGTGCCCAAGGGCGGCACCGACGCGCTGTGGCTGTCGCCGAGCGCGCAGCCCACGCCGACCCCGATCCGCGGCGGCACCCCGGTGTGCTGGCCGTACTTCGGTCGCCAGGGCCAGAGCGACGCCGTGCCCGCGCACGGCTTCGTGCGCACCGTGCCCTGGCAATTGCAGGACGCGCGGCGCGAGGCCGACGGCAGCCTGGTCCTGACTCTGGCGCCGCCCGACTTCGACGACCTGCCGCTGCGCCTGCGCATGCAACTGCGCATCGGCGCCACCCTGGAGCAGCGCCTGGTCACCGACAACGTCGGTACCGCACCGGCCCGCTTCACCCAGGCGCTGCACAACTATTTCCGTGTCGCCGACGCCACCCAGGTGCGCGTGCAGGGCCTGGACGGCCTGGACTACCTGGACAAGTTCGAGAACTACGCCACGCCGCATCGCCAGCACGGCGACTGGAGCCTGCAGGATCCGCGCGATCCCGGCCGCAGCGACCGCATCTACACCGAGGCCGGCGGCCGCTACACCCTGCTGGACCCGGGCCTGCAGCGCCGCATCGAGATCGCCACCACCGGCAGCCGCACGTTGGTGGCGTGGAACCCGGGCGAGGCCGGCGCGCAGAAGATGGCCGACGTCGGCCCGCATTGGCGCCAGTTCGTGTGCCTGGAAGCGGCCAATGCCGGGCCCGAGGTGATCGAACTGGCGCCCGGTGCCCAGCACGTGCTGCAGCAGACCATCTCCGTCGCGGCGTTGTGATCCCTGGCGGATGGCGGCGGCGGCGCCTGCTGCGGCTCGGTGGATGGACGACTGCCACGGCCCGCTGCTGACAGCGCCACTGGCTGGTGCGCGGTGGCCGATGTCGCCGCGGCCGTACTCACCCCTGTCGCTGGGGCCGGACCCTCACCCCCAACCCCTCTCCCGGCGGGAGAGGGGAGTCGCTTGGTGCAGGGTGAAGTGCAGTCCCGATGCAATCAGCCAGCCCAGACGCTTTTTTGTGGGAGGGACTTCAGTCCCGACGCCTTGACCCTTCAGGCCGCGGTCGAAAGCGCTCCTACGACAAGCGACCGAGCCGCACCGGTGGTGCATAAATGGCTTGAGTCCCGACTCGCAATCAGCCAGCCCCGAGCTTCTGTGGGAGGGACTTCAGTCCCGACGCGATGATCCCCACCGGCCGCAGTTGAAACTGCTCTCGCGACAACCGCCAAGCCACCACGGTGTGGCAGACACCACACCCGGTCCACTCCCGCACCTCCGACACCCGCCGGTGCGCCGCTGACCAGGTGCGCCGATTACACTGCCGCGTCCGCCAGGAGGCCTGCCGTGCACGCTCCGACTCCCGCCGTCCGCGCGCGCCGCGCCGCGGTCGCCTTCATCTTCGTCACCCTGCTGATCGACGTGCTGTCCTTCGGCGTCATCATTCCGGTGCTGCCTTCGCTGGTGCGCGGCTTCACCGGTGGCGACTTCGCCGCCGCCGCCAGGTGGGTCGGCTGGTTCGGCTTCCTGTTCGCCGCACTGCAGTTCGTCAGCTCGCCGCTGCAAGGCGCCTTGTCCGACCGCTACGGCCGGCGCCCGGTGATCCTGGCCTCCTGCCTGGGGCTGGGTGTGGACTTCATGGTGATGGCATTGGCGCAGAGCCTGCCGGTGCTGCTGCTGGCGCGCATGGTCTCCGGCGTGTTCTCGGCCAGCTTCAGCTCGGCCAACGCCTACATCGCCGACATCACCCCGGCCGACAAGCGCGCCCAGGCCTACGGCATCATCGGCGCCGCGTTCGGCGTGGGCTTCGTGGTCGGTCCGCTGCTCGGCGGCTGGCTCGGCAGCCTGCACCTGCGCGCGCCGTTCTGGTTCGCCGCCGGGTTGGCCCTGCTCAACTTCCTCTACGGCCTGTGGGTGCTGCCCGAATCACTGGCGCCGGAGCGGCGCACCGCGCGGGTGGACTGGGCGCACGCCAATCCGTTCGGCGCGCTGCGCCTGCTGCGCCGCTATCCGCAGGTGTTCGCGCTGGCCGCGGTGATCTTCCTGGCCAACCTGGCGCACTACGTCTACCCGAGCATCTTCGTGCTGTTCGCCGACTACCGCTTCGGCTGGGGGCCGAAGCAGGTCAGCTGGGTGCTGGCCCTGGTCGGGGTGTGCAGCATCGTGGTCAACGCCGTGCTGGTGGCGCGGGTGGTGCGCCGCTTCGGCGAGCGTGGGGCGCTGCTGTTCGGCCTGGGCTGCGGCGTGATCGGCTTCGCCATCTACAGCGTGGCCGGCAGCGGCGCGCTGTTCCTGCTCGGGGTGCCGATCAGCGCGCTGTGGGCGGTGGCCGGGCCGGCGGCGCAGGCGATCGTCACCCGCCACGTCGGCGCCGACGCGCAAGGCCGCGTCCAGGGCGCGCTGATGAGCCTGGTCAGCCTGGCCGGGGTGATCGGGCCGCTGCTCTACGCGTGGGTGTTCGCCGCCTTCATCGGCCCGCGCGCGCTGCTGCACTTTCCCGGTGCGCCCTGGCTGCTGGCGGCGCTGTTGCTGGGCGGCGGCTGGATCGTGGCCTGGCGGCGCGCGCGCGTGCCGGCCGCCGCGGTTCCCGGTCGCTGAGGGCGGCACGGACAGCGCGAACGGAATGAACGACTCAGTTTGCGCGGGCACCGACGGCATGGACCATGCGGCCTCGCCTGGCACCGCGCGGTCGCGATTGTTACGCTGTGCCCTCTCTTTCGTCGCGGCCGGCCGGCTGCTGTACCAGTCGCCTGCATGATGTCTCCTCCCGACGGAACCGCCCTGCCGTTGACCGCTGCGCGCCTGCTGCGCGAGTCCACTGCGCACCAGCATCAGGCCGTGGAAGACCTGCCGGCGATGCGCACGCTGATGGACCCGGCGCTGTCGCTGGCCGACTACGTGCAGGTGCTGCGTCGCCATCACGCGGTGCTGGCCGGCTGGGAGCAGCGCGAAGCGGCCTGGCTGCGTGACTGCGGCGATGCGCAGTGGCAGTACCAGCCACGCACGCCGTTGCTGGCGCAGGATCTGCACGCGCTGCAGGCATCCCCGCCGGCGCCGCAACCGCTGCCGGCGGCAGCCGAGGCCGGTACCCGCTGGGGCATGCTCTATGTCGTCGAGGGCTCGCGCCTGGGCGGGCGGGTGATCGCCCGGCAACTGCGCCAGACCCTCCCCGCGGCCGCGCCGGCGCTGTCCTATTTCGAACTCGGCCATGCCGATCCGGCCGCCTGGCGGCATTTCCAGCAGCGCCTGGAGCGGGCCTTGCCGAGTGCGCCGCTGCGCCAGGCCGCGGTCGACGGCGCCCGTGCCATGTTCGCGCACTTCCATACCCATTTCGCCCTGGAGATCGCCGCATGAGCGACATCGTCGTGCCCCTGGACATGGACGCATGCGCGCGCGAGCCGATCCATATCCCCGGCTCGGTACAGCCGCACGGTGTCCTGCTGGTGATCGAGCCGCAGGACGGTTGCATCGTCCAGGCCAGCGCCAGTGCCGCCGACCTGTTCGGCCGGCCGCTGGACGAACTGCTCGGACAGCGCTACGACGCCCTGCTCGTGCTGGAGGATCCGCGCATGCGGCGGCTGTCGGATGGAGCAGAGCGCAGCGACCTGGCCTATGTCGAAATCGGACTCAAGGTCACCGCCGCGGCCTCGACGCAGCGTTGGGTCGGCGCCTGGCATCTGTATCCGGAGCAGTGGCTGCTGGAACTGGAGCCGCGCGACGCGCCGCTGGCCGACGCCACCTTGCGCGAAGCGCTGCCGGTGCTGCGCCGGCTGGAGACAGAACACAGCATCGAGGATGCCTGCCACCGCGCCGCCAAGAGCCTGCGCAGCCTGATCGGCTACGACCGGGTGATGATCTACCGCTTCGACGACGACTGGAACGGCGATGTGGTCGCCGAGGCGCGCGCGAAGGAACTGGAGCCGTATCTCGGCCTGCACTATCCGGCCAGCGACATTCCCGCGCAGGCCCGCGCGCTGTACCTGCGCAACCGCGTGCGGCAGATCGCCAACGTCGGCTACGTGCCGTCGCCGATCCAGCCCACCCTGCATCCGCGCCTGCGCGCGCCGGTGGACCTGAGCGACGTCAGCCTGCGCAGCGTCTCGCCGGTGCACCTGGAATACCTGGCCAACATGGGCGTCACCGCCACCCTGGTGGCTTCGATCGTGGTCAACGACGCGCTGTGGGGGCTGATCGCCTGCCACCACTACCGCCCGTACTTCTGCAACCACGAAATGCGCGATGTCGCCGACGCATTGAGCCGGGCGCTGGCCGGGCGCATCGGCGCGATCACCGCGGTGGCGCGCGCGCGCACCGAGTCGGTGCTGCTGACCGTGCGCGAGAAGCTGATCACCAACTTCAACGACGCCGAGATGCTGACCGCGCCGATGCTCGACGAGATGGCCTCGGACCTGCTCGACGTGGTCGATGCCGACGGCGTGGCGGTGTTCCACGGCGATCACGTCACCCGCCACGGCATGCTGCCGGCGACCGAGGATCTGGCGCGGATCCGCGAGCAGATCGAGTCCACCCATCACGAAGCGCTGCGCCACGACGCGGTCGGCGCCCTGCACTCGGACCAGATCGGCGAAACCTTCCCGGCGCTGGCCGATCTGGCCCCGCTGGCGGCCGGCTTCATCTTCGTGCCGCTGATGCCGCAGGCGCGCAGCGCCTTGCTGTGGACCCGTCGCGAACAGGTACGCACGGTCAACTGGGCGGGCAATCCGCAGTTGGCCAAGCTGCAGGACATCGCCGGCTCGCGGCTGTCGCCGCGCAAGAGCTTCGACCTGTGGCAGGAGACCGTGCGCGGGCGCGCGCAGCCCTGGTCGCCGATCAGCCTGGAATCGGCACGCAGCCTGCGGGTGCTGATCGAGCTGATGGAACGCAAGCGCTTCCAGCAGGATTTCGCGCTGCTGGAGACGTCGCTGTCGCGGCTGCGCGAACCGGTGGCGATCGTCGAGCGCGGCGAGGGCCCGCGGCGCAGCCGCCTGGCCTTCGTCAACGAGGCCTTCGCCGCGCTGTTCGAGCGCGAGGTCGCCGAGCTGATCGGCTGCGATCTGGAGCGGCTGTACGCCAGCGACGCGGTACTGGCGGAGACCCAGCGCATCGATACCTTGCTGCGGCAGGGACGTGCGGCCTACGTCACCCTGCCGCTGCGGGTGGACGGCGCCATCGCGGTGCACCGTCAGTTCGACTTCGAACCGCTGCCCGATCCCTCCGGCGTGCCCAGCCACTGGCTGCTGCAGTTGCGCGACCCGCGCTGAGTCCGGTCCGGCAGCGCAGCCTCAGCGGCTGCGCCGCCACAGCGCCAGTGTCGCCGCCCCGGCCAGCAGGCCCCACAACGCCGCGCCGATGCCGAACAGCGACAGTCCCGAGGCGGTCACCAGGAACGCGATCAGCGCCGGTTCGCGCTCGTGTTCCTCGCGCAAGGCCGACGCCAGGCTGTTGCCAATGGTGCCGAACAAGGCGATGCCGGCGATCGCCATCACCAGTTCCTTCGGGAAGGCAGCGAACAGCGCGGCCACGGTGGCGCCGAACACGCCGATCAATAGATAGAACACCCCGGCGAACACCGCGGCCATGTAGCGGCGCTGCGGATCCTCCTGCGCCTCGCGGCCCATGCAGATCGCGGCGGTGATCGCCGCCAGGTTCAGCCCGTAGGCGCCGAACGGCGCCAGCACCGTGTTGACCACGCCGATCCAGCCGATGGTGGGCGAGATCGGCACCGCATAGCCGGACGCGCGGATCGCAGCCACGCCCGGCAGGTTCTGCGAGGTCATCGTCACCACGAACAGCGGCAGTGCGATCCCGAACAGCGCCTGCCACGACAGCGTCGGCCACACCAGCACCGGCTGTGCCAGGCGCAGCTGCGCCGCCTCCAGATGCAGCGCACCGTTGCCCGCGGCCACCGCGATGCCGACCAGCAGCGTGGCGATCACCGCATAGCGCGGGAAGGCGCGGCGTCCGAGCAGGTAGGTGGCGAACATCGCCAGCGCCATGCCGAGCTGGTGCTGCATCGCCACGAATACGTCGAGGCCGAAGCGCAGCAGCACGCCGGCCAGCATCGCCGAAGCCAGCGACAGCGGAATGCGCCGCAGCAGGCGTTCGAACAGCCCGGAGAAGCCGGCGAGCGTGGACAACACCGCCACCACCACGAAGGCACCGATCGCATCGGACAACGGCAGTCCGCCGCCGCTGCCGATCAGCAGCGCGGCACCGGGCGTGGACCAAGCCGTGACCACCGGCATCCGGTAGCGCAGCGACAGCCCGATGCAGGTCAGGCCCATGCCCAGCCCCAACGCCCACATCCACGAGGCGATCTGTGCCTGCGACGCGCCGACGCTGCGCGCGGCCTCGAACACGATCGCCGCCGAACTGGTGAAGCCGACCAGGACGGTGACGAAGCCGGCGATCAGC
Source organism: Xanthomonas rydalmerensis (assembly GCF_033170385.1). Taxonomy (NCBI): domain Bacteria; kingdom Pseudomonadati; phylum Pseudomonadota; class Gammaproteobacteria; order Lysobacterales; family Lysobacteraceae; genus Xanthomonas; species Xanthomonas rydalmerensis. Next base: position 154,226 of record NZ_CP126170.1, read on the forward strand.
GCGGGCAGCGAAGCGTCGCGCCAGAGCGAGCGTGCAGCAGCGGTCATGCGGAACCCTGTGGTGGAGCGCAGGCTGCATTCTCGGCCAAATGCCGGCGGTCGGCCGTGCCAAGTCCGCACTAATAGAGAGAGGAGCGCGGCAGGGACGCGGCGCTGCACGGCAGCCGCAAAAAAACGGTTGACCTTTTTTCCCCTGCCATTAAACTGCGCGGCCCGCTACGCAACTGCCGAGCTTCGGCACGACAGAGGCAGGCGGGGCCGGAAACACCTAGCGAACATCGGGTGTTGACAGCGTGAAAAAGTCGGCTAATATGGCCGGCTCGCTTCGAGGAAAAGCCTACGGGTTTGGACGAAGAAGCGGCGTCAAGGCCTTGATCAACAAGGTGTTGACGGCAAGAAAAAAGCCGCTATGATGGGCGGCTCGGTTCGACGAAAAGCCTTCGGGTTTGAAGACGAACCAGCGTCAACCACCTCGAAATGAGGTGTTGACGGAAACAAAAAGCCCGCTATAATGGGCGGCTCACTCGGACGGAAACGTCGGGGCGAAAAGGGAAAGGCGCTGAGGCCGGCCCCGAAGTTCTTTGACAGTGTGCGCAGGTAACTTGTGAGGACGCCTGCAGGTGGAAGTATGTCCATCTTGCAGACGTTCGAATCAAGAGCAACAAATCAATTGCTTTGCAAGCGATACGTAGCTTGGTTTGAACTCTGCATATCAAAGTATTGGCCTTCGGGCCTGTAATTTTAAGTGAAGAGTTTGATCCTGGCTCAGAGTGAAC